>NZ_JBEXLP010000056.1:0-48746 GCF_040610035.1 Streptomyces sp. NPDC004542 | reverse complement strand
TGCGTTTCCGACTCTATCAGATCTTTTCTCGACCCGATTTCCTCGGTGCTTTCCAGGTTTCCGCTCTCGCGTTTCCCTTTCCGGCGGTTCCGACTTTATCAGAAGTCTTTGGCCGGTCTGACCAGCCACTCATTTCTGATTCATCGGGAGAGACTTCCGTGGAACCGAGTTCCTCAGGAAGCAGATAGATTCTAGCTGTCGCCGCCGGACATGTCCAGCTCTAGGCAACTCATAGAATCTACCTCCCCCCTCCAGCCGTGTCAACAGCTTTCGCGGGGCGAGGAGGAGACTAGCAGCTCAAGGGGCGCATCCGCACATCAGGCGGCGGTCGGCACGCTGGCGCTGCGTTCGGCTGCCTCGACATCACCCGTTTCACCGGCACGGGCGGCCCGGCCACCGAGGACCCAGACGTACGTGAGGAAGGCCAGCTCGGCGACGATGCCGGTGGCTATGCGCGCCCAGGTGGGCAGACCGGACGGGGTCACGAAACCTTCGATGGCACCGGAGACGAACAGGACGAGGGCGAGGCCGATCGCCATGCCCACGGCGGCGCGGCCCTCTTCCGCGAGTGCGGCGCGGCGGCTGCGGGGACCGGGATCGATGACGGTCCAGCCGAGGCGCAGCCCCGTGCCGGCCGCGACGAAGACCGCGGTGAGCTCCAGCAGGCCGTGGGGGAGGACGAGACCGAGGAAGGTGTCGAGCCGACCGGCGGAGGACATCAGACCGAAGCCGACGCCCAGGTTGAGCATGTTCTCGAAGAGGATCCAGAGCACCGGCAGGCCGAGGAAGACACCGAGTACCAGGCACATCGCGGCCGCCTGGGCGTTGTTCGTCCACACCTGGGCGGCGAAGGAGGCGGCGGGATGGCTGGAGTAGTACGTCTCGTACTCACCGCCGGGGCGGGTGAGCTCCCGCAGCTGGCTGGGCGCGGCGATGGACGACTGCACCTCGGGGTGCGTGCCGATCCACCAGCCCAGGAGGACCCCGACCGCGGTGGAGACCAGGGCGGTGGGCACCCACCAGTGGCGCGAGCGGTAGACCGCCGCGGGGAATCCCTGTCCCAGGAACCGCGTCACATCACGCCAGGAGGCACGGCGGGTGCCGGTCACGGCACTGCGCGCGCGGGCGACGAGTTGACTGAGCCGGCCGGTGAGCTGGGGGTCGGGGGCGCTGGACTGGATCAGGGACAGGTGCGTGGCGGTGCGCTGGTAGAGGGCGACGAGTTCGTCGGCTTCCGCGCCGGTGAGGCGGCGCTGACGGCGGAGCAGCGCGTCGAGGCGGTCCCACTCGGCTCGGTGGGCGGCGACGAAGACGTCGAGGTCCATCGGGTCTGTCTGCTCCTCGGCTGGTCGTCTGCCTGCGGTTGGCGGCCGGTCGCTCTCGAAACCACCGCCCGCCGCCACTGTCAGCTTGTCGTACTGGGGCGCGATGCGCCCACAGCTTGGCAGACTTGCGGTCCTCCGGTCAGAGCAGGGAAGGGCGGCGGGCGTGAGTGAGCTGGTGACGGGCGAGGCGGTGGCGCTCGAGTTGCGTCCCGCGAGGTTGCCCAGCAGGGCGCTGGCGGTGCTGCTCGACCTGGTCGTAGCGGTGATCGTCTATGTCGTCGTGTTCACGGCACTGGTGGCGGCCGCGTCGTCGCTGGACGAGGCGGCGCAGATCGCGCTGTCCATCGCCAGTTTCCTGCTGGTGCTCGTGGGCGGGCCGATCGCGGTGGAGACGCTCAGCCATGGGCGTTCGCTGGGGAAGCTGGCGTGCGGGCTGCGGGTGGTGCGGGACGACGGCGGGCCGATCCGGTTCCGGCACGCGCTGGTACGAGGTGCGGTCGGGGTGGTCGAGATCCTGATGACCTTCGGTGTCGTCGCCTGTATCGCCTCGCTGGTGTCGGCACGGGGGCGGCGGCTCGGGGATGTCTTCGCGGGGACGCTGGTGGTGCGGGAGCGGGTGCCGGTCGCGCGGGGTCACTTCGTTCCTCCGCCGCCTCCCTGGCTGGCCGGGCGTTTCGCGGGGCTCGACCTGTCCGCGGTTCCCGATGGTCTGTGGCTCGCCGTCCGTCAGTACCTGACGCGGATGCAGCAGCTGGATCCGCAGGTCGGCTGGGCCATGGCGGAGCGGCTCGCGACCGACCTCGTGGCTCGTACGGGGGCTCCGGCGCCGGAGGGCGTACCGCCTGCCGCGTATCTGGCGGCCCTGCTGCACGAGCGGCAGACCCGCGAGGCCCGGCGGGCCTTCGGCGGTGGTCCGGTCGGGAACGGTGTGCCGGGCGTCCGGGGTGCGCCCGTTCCCCCGGTGGGTATGTCCGGCGGTTACGCTCCGCCTGCCCCGCCGCCCCAGCCTCCTCGTGCCGAGGCCGGCCCCCGGCCCCCCGCCGGGCGCCCGGGCGAGCAGCCGGCCACTGGCTTCGTGCCGCCGGCGTAACCGGCACCGGCCCGGCTCAGTCGAGGGCCGACGGCGGCGACTCGAGGTCCTCCAGCTCGATGCCGGGTGCGGCGAGGACCACGTCCCCGGCGAGGTGCACGGTGTGCCGTTCGCCCGTATCCAGGGCTGTGACCTGGTATTCCTCCACGGTCAGGGGGCCGTTGTCAGTGGCGTGTGCTTCTCTTTCCACCAAGGCCCAGGACTGGTCCACGGTACGCGGGGCGAGGACCGGATCCGTGAAGGCCAGGAGGCGTACGCGGGTCGCGGTGGCGGAAGGGGTGAGGCGCAGGAGACGGGCGGTGGCGATCAGGAACGCGGGGGACGTGCCGGTGAAGGCGTGGGCGCGCACATTGCCTTCGGTGGCATGCGTACCGGTGGGGTCGGTGCGGACCCAGGTGACGCCGTCGAGGGCGGCGCCGCGCACCTGCCAGTTCCCCGCGTGCAGTTCGAGTCGGATGGGACGGCCGAGTTCGTCGAGGGTGAGGTCGACGGAGCCGGCGTGGTCGCCCGAGGGAGTGGTCAGCCGGGAGACGTAGCGCCAGCCGGACGGGCCGGGGGCGCATTGGAAGTGCTCTTCCGCGAAGGGGGTGTGATCGTGCGGATCATGGAGCGAATAGCGGCCGCGGGGCATGGGGGTCCTGGATCTTGACGGGCTGAGGGTCCGGCCGGGCTGCGTCGGCCGGCCAAAGGGGCAGGCCCCCGGCACGGGGGTGCGGGGGCCTGCCTCGGAGGACCTGCGGACCTGCGCGAGACGCGTCAGGGGCGCGGCTCAGTAGCGGTAGTGGTCCGACTTGTAGGGACCCTCGACCTCCACACCGATGTAGGCGGCCTGTTCGGGGCGCAGCGTGGTGAGCTTCACGCCGAGCGCGTCGAGGTGGAGGCGGGCCACCTTCTCGTCGAGGTGCTTGGGCAGCGTGTACACGCCGATCGGGTACTCGGCCGGCTTGGTGAACAGCTCGATCTGGGCCAGCGTCTGGTCCGCGAAGGAGTTGGACATCACGAACGACGGGTGGCCGGTGGCGTTGCCCAGGTTCAGCAGACGGCCCTCGGACAGCACGATGATCTTCTTGCCGTCCGGGAAGGTCCAGGTGTGGACCTGCGGCTTGACCTCGTCCTTGACGATGCCCGGCACCTTGGCGAGGCCGGCCATGTCGATCTCGTTGTCGAAGTGGCCGATGTTCCCCACGATGGCCTGGTGCTTCATCTTGGCCATGTCGGCGGCCATGATGATGTCCTTGTTGCCGGTCGTGGTGATGAAGATGTCGGCCTTGTCGATCACCTCGTCCAGCGTGGTGACCTGGTAGCCGTCCATCGCGGCCTGCAGCGCGCAGATCGGGTCGATCTCCGTGACGATCACCCGGGCGCCCTGCCCGCGCAGGGACTCGGCGCAGCCCTTGCCGACGTCGCCGTAGCCGCACACGACGGCGGTCTTACCGCCGATCAGGACATCGGTGGCCCGGTTGATGCCGTCGACCAGGGAGTGGCGGCAGCCGTACTTGTTGTCGAACTTCGACTTGGTGACGGCGTCGTTGACGTTGATCGCCGGGAAGAGCAGGACTCCGTCGCGCTGCATCTCGTACAGACGGTGCACGCCGGTCGTGGTCTCCTCGGTCACCCCGCGGATCTCCGAGGCGAGCTGGGTCCACTTCTGCGAGCCGTCGCTGATCGTGCGGTGCAGGAGTTCGAGGATGACGCGGTGTTCGTCGCTCTCGGCGGTGTCGACCGAGGGGACCTTGCCGTCCTTCTCGTACTCGACGCCCTTGTGGACGAGGAGGGTGGCGTCACCGCCGTCGTCCAGGATCATGTTCGGGCCACCGGTGGGCGAGTCCGGCCAGGTCAGCGCCTGCTCCGTGCACCACCAGTACTCCTCGAGGGTCTCGCCCTTCCAGGCGAAGACCGGGATGCCCTGGGGGTTGTCGGGCGTGCCGTCCGGGCCGACGGCGATGGCGGCGGCGGCGTGGTCCTGCGTGGAGAAGATGTTGCAGGAGGCCCAGCGGACCCGGGCGCCGAGGGCGACCAGGGTCTCGATGAGCACGGCGGTCTGCACGGTCATGTGCAGCGAACCGGTGACGCGGGCGCCGGCGAGGGGCTGTGCCTCGGCGTACTCCGCGCGGATCGCCATCAGGCCCGGCATCTCGTGCTCGGCGAGGGTGATCTCCTTGCGGCCGAACTCGGCGAGCGAGAGGTCGGCGACCTTGAAGTCCTGTCGGTTCTCGACAGTCGTCATTGCGAGCTGCTCCTCGGGGGTTGGGTCGAGGTGGGTACGGCTGGTCTGCGCGGCGGCGGACACACGGGTGCCCGATACGAAAAAGAGGACACAGGCATGCCCACGTGCGCGCAGCGCAGTCCGTCGGAGGCCCTCTCTCCCTCGGTCGGTCCGCTGGTGGACCGCCCGACCGCCATCAGCAGCGACGTCTGGCTCCGTCCCAAGCTACACCGGAGGACCCCGCGGCCCCCAGTCCACACCCGAAGAGATCACGCCGATCACGTGGGGTGAGGAGAAGGCGATCGGTGGTCACGGCCCGTTGCCGACGCCCCCGCCCCGTCAGTGACCGGCGCTCTGCGGCGCCGGTCCGCCCGGGGTCGCCTGCGGGTCCGGGCCCTTGGCCGCCTCGGCCTCGCTGTAGATGTCCGGCTCGAGGTAGATCACACGGGCTATGGGGACGGCCGCGCGGATGCGGGCCTCGGCCGCGTCGATGGCCTTGGCGACCTCGGCCGCGGTGTCGTCGTGCTGGACGGCGATCTTGGCGGCGATCAGCAGTTCCTCGGGCCCGAGGTGGAGCGTGCGCATGTGGATGATGCCGGTGACCGTGTCACCGTCGACGGTCGCGGCCTCGATCTTCTTGATCTCCTCGAGGCCGGCGGCCTCGCCGAGCAGGAGGGACTTGGTCTCGGCGGCCAGGACGAGGGCGATGAGGACGAGGAGGACACCGATGCAGACGGTGCCGATGCCGTCCCACACGCCGTCGCCGGTGAGCAGGGCCAGGCCGACGCCGCCGAGGGCGAGGACGAGACCGATCAGCGCGCCGAAGTCCTCCAGCAGCACGACCGGCAGCTCCGGCGCCTTGGCGCGGCGGATGAACTGCGACCAGGAGAGCTTGCCGCGCAGCTCGTTCGACTCCTTGATGGCCGTGCGGAAGGAGAAGCCCTCGGCGATGACGGCGAAGACCAGGACGCCCACCGGCCAGTACCAGTGCTCGATCTCGTGCGGGTGGCTGATCTTCTCGAAGCCCTCGTAGACGGCGAACATGCCACCGACGGAGAAGAGGACGATGGAGACGAGGAAGGCGTAGATGTAGCGCTCGCGGCCGAAGCCGAAGGGATGCTGCGGGGTCGCCTCGCGCTGGGCCTTCTTGCCGCCGATCAGCAGCAGGAACTGGTTCCCGGAGTCGGCGAGCGAGTGGACGCCCTCGGCGAGCATCGACGACGAGCCGCTGAACGCGAACGCCACGAACTTCGATGCCGCGATCGCGAGGTTGGCCCCGAGTGCCGCCACGATCGCCCTGGTCCCGCCTGACGCGCTCATGTGTCCGCGTTTTCCCTTCGCCTTCGTACGTAAGCCGTCCAGGCCTGGCGCCCGTCGCCTTTGCCCGTCCTTTGCCGGTGGGTCATTCTTGCAGCCCCGTGCGGCAGCGGCGCGTCAGGTATCCACAGGCGCGGTCAGACCATCACGGTGGCGCGGAAAACGGTGCCCTCGCCGGACACCTCGGCCCGCTCGCCCGCCGGGACGAACACGGACCCGCCCGGGGTCAGTCCGTACTCCCCCGCCTGTACGGATCCCGCCGTGCACAGCAGTACCTGCGGGGTCGGGAGAGTGAGGTCGTGGCCGGTGCCGCCCGCCGGGAGCACATACCGGGACAGCCGGAACTCGTCGATCGGCGTCTCGTAGACCTCCTCGCCGTCCGGGGCGGCCTCGGGGCGCAGCACGCCGGGATCGCGCGGCTCGAAGCGCACGATGCGCAGGAGTTCGGGGACGTCGACGTGCTTGGGAGTCAGGCCGCAGCGCAGGACGTTGTCGGAGTTGGCCATGATCTCGACGCCGAGACCGCTGAGGTAGGCGTGCGGGATGCCGGCGCCGAGGAAGAGGGCCTCGCCGGGCTGCAGGCGTACGTGGTTGAGCAGCATGGCGGCGATCACACCGGGGTCGCCCGGGTAGTGGTGGGCGAGGCCGGCGTAGGGCGCGTAGGCGCCGCCGAGGCGGGTGCAGGCGGCCGTGGCGGCGGTGACGGTCCGGGCCATCTCCTCGGGGTCGGCGGTCAGGACGCCGGTGAGGACCTCGCGCAGGGCCGCGTCCTCGGGGTGGGCGTGCAGGAGGTCGACGTACGGCTTGAGGGAGTCGACGCCGAGTCCGTCGAGGAGGCCGGCGGCCTCGACGGGGTCGCGGAATCCGCACAGGCCGTCGAACTCGGTCAGCGCGCAGATCAGTTCGGGCTTGTGGTTGGCGTCCTTGTAGTTGCGGTGCGGGGCGTCGATCGGGACGCCGCGGCGCTCCTCGTCCGCGAACCCCTCCTTGGCCTGCGCCAGGTCGGGGTGCACCTGGAGGGAGAGCGGGGCGCCCGCGGCGAGGATCTTGAGGAGGAACGGCAGGCGGGGGCCGAACTTCGCGACGGTCTTCGCGCCCAGCTCGCGTTCCGGGTCGCTCTGGATGACCTCGACGAGCGTGCCGCGTCCGGTGCGCGAGGGGGCGCCCGGGTGGGCGCCCATCCACATCTCCGCCTGCGGCTCACCGGTCGGCTTGACGCCGAGCAGTTCGGGGATGGCCGTGGTGGAACCCCAGGCGTAGGGGCGGATGGTGTTGTCGAGGCGATCCATGTCGTTTCTCTGTCTCCGTACGTACGCGGCCCGGCCGGTGCCGGCGCCGGGGCGCGGGTCAGGTGGCCCGGTGAGGCAAGATCAGGCCCCCGAAGCGAGCGCCAGGTAAACAGCGGCGAAATCCGTGACGGCGATCAGTTCCGCGAGCGTCTCCAGTTCGGCGCCCTCTTCCGGCTCCAGTTCGCTGATCGGGGTGTCGTGGCTGAGGGCCAGGTCACGGGCGGCGGGGGCGGCGGTGAGGCCGCCGATCGGGCGGTCGCGGAGCAGCACCACGCGCGCGTGCAGCGCGGGCGGTTCCTCGACGCGGTCCCGGAAGAAGTCCTCGGGGTCGGCGCTGGCGGCGAGCGGGCCGGCCAGCAGGGCGTTGTGCGCGGCGAGCGCCTCGGGGAGTTCGGCGACCAGGGCGGGGCGGCCGGCCAGTTCGGCGAGCGCGGCGGCGAAGCGGCGGCCCGCGGGTCCTGCCGAGGTGCCTTCGGTCCAGATCACGGGGAGCGCGTCGGCGAGTTCGGCGGCGAGGGTCTTGGCGGGGTTGCTGTAGGTCGCGATGGCCGGACCGCAGCGTTCGGCGACCTGGTCGAGGCGGTCGGCGACCCTCTCCAGGGCATCGGGCGGGGCGGTGAGCAGGCCGATGCGGTCGAGGAGCGCGAGCAGCGGGGTCAGCAGCGCCCACAGGACACCGGGTGAGGACGCGGCGAGGGGCTCGTCCTGGTCGTAGGGGGCGGTGGCCATCGGTACGAACAGTCCGTGCGCACCGGCGACGGCTTCGGCGAGCGGGGTGCGGGCGGGGGCGACGGCGGCGACGGTGCAGCCGCGGCGGTAGGCCTGTTCGGCGAGCAGGGACAGGCTCGGTTCGGTGCCGTCCGGCGTGGCGATCAGCAGCAGGTCGACGGAGCCTGCCCAGCCGGGCAGTTCCCAGCGCAGGGCACCGGCCGCCGGGGCGACGCCGATGGGGGCCAGCCGCGTGACGGGGCTGCCGGCACCGGCGAGCGTGCCGAGGAGGTCGGAGGCGTGGGTGGCGGCGGCGCCCGGGCCGGCGATCAGCACGGAGCGGGGGCGCCCGTCCGGCTTGAGGTCGGGGACGCCCGCCTCGGCGGAGTGCCGGGCGGCGGTGCGGACACGGGCGCCGGCTTCCGCGGCCCCGCGCAGGAGACCCCGGTGGTCGGCGTCGGCGAGCCCCTCCGGGGAGTCGAGCAGCGTTTCGTCGAGCATGGGGCAGCCTCCGGTCACCGGGGTCCTGTTGTTGAGGATGTGGAAGACGCCTCGTGCCTAGGCGGGGCGGCGGGCCTCGTCGATGAGGAGAACCGGGATGCCGTCGCGGACGGGGTACGCCAGGCCGCAGTCCTGACCGGTGCAGATCAGCTCGGCGTCCTGCTCCTCGAGGGGGGCGTGGCAGGCCGGGCAGGCGAGGATCTCCAGGAGGCCGGCTTCGAGCGGCATGGGGGGTTCCCTTCGGGGGCGATGGTGCCTGTGCGGATGTGCCTGGTCAGCGTACCGCCGGTGACCGTGGGGTGGCGGACTCGCGGCCGTGCCCGTCCGCCACCGGATTTCGGCCGGCGGGAAGGCGGCTCGTCAGCCGCGGATGATGGCCAGCGCCTCGTCCCTGACCTTCGCCATGACCGCCTCGTCCCGCGCCTCCGCGTTCAGGCGCAGCAGTGGCTCCGTGTTGGAGGGGCGGACGTTGAACCACCAGTCGGCGGCGGAGACGGTGAGGCCGTCGAGTTCGTCCAGGGTCACGTCCTCGCGGTCCTCGTACGCGGCGCGGATCGCGGCGAGTCGGGCCTGCTGGTCCTCGACGGTGGAGTTGATCTCGCCGGAGCCGGCGTAGCGGTCGTACTGGGCGACGAGAGCGGACAGCGGGCCGTCCTGGCCGCCGAGGGCCGCGAGGACGTGCAGGGCCGCCAGCATGCCGGTGTCGGCGTTCCAGAAGTCCTTGAAGTAGTAGTGGGCGGAGTGCTCGCCGCCGAAGATGGCGCCCGTCCTGGCCATCTCGGCCTTGATGAAGGAGTGGCCGACGCGGGTGCGCACGGGCGTGCCGCCGTTCTCACGCACCACTTCCGGGACCGACCAGGACGTGATCAGGTTGTGGATGACCGCGCCCGCGCCGCCGTTCCTGGCGAGTTCGCGCGCGGCCACCAGGGCGGTGATCGCCGACGGGGACACCGGGTCGCCGTTCTCGTCGATCACGAAGCAGCGGTCGGCGTCGCCGTCGAAGGCGAGGCCGAGGTCGGCACCCTCCTCGCGGACCCGCCTTTGAAGGTCCACCAGGTTGGCGGGGTCGAGCGGGTTCGCCTCGTGGTGGGGGAAGGTGCCGTCCAGCTCGAAGTACATCGGGACGAGGGTCAGGTGAAGGCCGGCGAACACGGTGGGGACCGTGTGCCCGCCCATGCCGTTGCCCGCGTCGACGACGACCTTCAGGGGGCGGACGGAGGTCAGGTCGACGAGCGAGCGGAGGTACGCGGCGTAGTCCTGCAACGTGTCGCGCGAGGTGAGGGTTCCCGGGGTGGCGACCGGCTCGGGGGCGCCGGATTCCAGCCACCGTTCGGTCAGTTCGCGGATCTGGGCCAGGCCGGTGTCCTGACCGACCGGGGCGGCGCCCGCGCGGCACATCTTGATGCCGTTGTACCGGGCCGGGTTGTGCGAGGCCGTGAACATCGCGCCCGGCAGGTTCAGCGCGCCCGAGGCGTAGTACAGCTGGTCCGTGGAGCACAGGCCGATCTCGGTGACGTCGACGCCGCGTGCCGCCGCGCCGCGTCCGAAGGCGCGGGACAGGGCGGGCGAGGACGGCCGCATGTCGTGGCCCACGACGATCGCTGTCGCGCCGGTCACCTGGGCGAAGGCGACGCCGAAGAGCTCGGCCAGCGGCTCGTCCCACTGCTCCGGGACCACACCGCGTACGTCGTACGCCTTCACGATCTGCGACAGATCAGCAGCCACGGCCCAACCTTCCTGAAAGTCCTGTCGGTGCGCACAAACTACCCGGCCCGGGCGGTGGTCCGGCGCGCGGAAGCCCAGCCGTCCGCACGCCGTTACCGCAAACGGCGGGAAAGGCCGGGAAAGGCGGTAAAGGCAGGAAAAGGGTGGGAACAGCGGGATGCGGTGGAGTACGGCCTCAGTTGTCCGGGGAGCGCAGCACGCGCAGGTGGCCGCGGCGGGCGACCTCCATCGGATCCGCGGCGCGTCGTCCACCGCCGCCACCCGCCTCGGCCGCCCGTTCCTGGGGGCGGGCCGCCTCACGCACGGCATTGGCCAGCGCTTCCAGGTCGTCGCCGGTGGGCCGGGCCGGGGCGGAGCCGTCGAGGAGGCGCACGACCTCCCAGCCACGCGGGGCGGTGAGGCGCTCGGAGTGCTCGGCGCACAGGTCGTAACAGTGGGGTTCGGCGTAGGTGGCGAGCGGGCCGAGGACCGCGGTCGAGTCGGCGTAGACGTACGTCAGCGTCGCGACGGCGGGTCGGCCGCAGGCGGTGCGCGAACAGCGACGTACAGGGCTCACGACGATGGACGGTACCGCACTCTTGAGCGGGCCGCGACGACTCTCCCCCAGGTCACCCCACCGTGTCGTCATGTGAAACGCCCCACACGCCTCTCCGGGCGTGTGCTGCTGACCTGCGCGGACGCCCCTGTCCGAGGTATCGGACGGTTCTGCGGGCGGTCACGATCCGGTACTAACACCGTCAAATGTCTTGAGTCGGCCGGTCTCGTAGAGACTCGTAGAGATACGGAAACGAGTCCGGTTTGGCCGGAACGGTCGTCCGGTGACAGGGCGTGCCGGGCACCGGCGGAGGTGACCGGTCGCCGGGGCGGTGGGCGTCCCGCTGTCGCGTGGAGCAGGGCGGGCGGACCGCGCGGGGACTACGCTTCACCAGTGATGGACAACCGTGTACCGCCCCGTGCCGCCGGCCCCGGGCCCCGTCGTCGTGATCGCCACGGGCGGGGCATGCGCGGGCCGATCGCGCCGCCGCAGGTGCCGCTGGCGGCCAGCCGTGCCGATGTCTTCGCCGATCTGGTGCAGGACTCCGTGGAGCGCCTCGAACGGCGGTGGCCGCAACTGGCGGAGATCGACTTCATGGTGCTCGAGGTGCCGCGGCTGGACGGGCGGGCGGTGGACGGGTGGAGCGACGAGGCGGTGCCGCTGGGCGGGACCATTCCGGCGCGGGACGGGCGGCGGGCGCGGGTCGTCGTCTACCGGCGGCCGGTGGAGATCCGGACCAAGGGGCGGGACGAGCGGGCCGCGCTCGTGCACGAGGTCGTGGTGGAGCAGGTGGCGGAGTTGCTGGGGCTGACTCCCGAGACGGTGGATCCCCGGTACGGGGAGGACTGAGCGGGGGTCCGGGGTTTCCCGGTCCGGCGTTCGCACGACTGCCCGCGACCGCGGGCGGCCCGGCGGCCGTGGCCAGCGCCGGGTGCGGCGGCCACGGCCGGTGCGCTCGTCCCTACTTCTGCAGTACCGCCAGGTCTTCGTGCGCCTGCGGTACCGACACCGTTCCCCGGTCGTCCGGGAGGGTCTGGATGGTGAAGCCGGGGACGCCGTCCTCGGTGGCCGCGAGGGTGCGGGAGCCGTGGACGGGGCCACCGGAGAGGCGTTCGACCGTGAGGGCGTAGGTGCCCTTGAGGCCGGCCGGGACGGGCGCGGTGATGTCCTGGGTGGTACCGGACTTGATCGTGTAGGTCTTCGAGGCCGCCGTGCCGCCCTCGCTGCCCGCGGACGCGGTGACCTTGACCCGGGCGGTGGCCGTGGGCGCGGTCAGCGCGAGGGTGCTGTTCCTGCCGCTGTTGTCGGCGGAGGTCGCGCGCGTGCCGATGGGGCCGGTGGCGGGGATGAAGGCCGTTTCCTGCTTGGTGCCCTCGCCGCGTACGACCCGCAGCGCGGCGACCACCGGGACGGACCGGTCGGCGGGGGTGAGGACCAGGGAGCCGGCCTCGCCCCGGGTGACGTCACCGAGGTCGACCGCCGTGGTCATGCCCGACTTCACGTGCAGCGTCTCGTTGCCGGCGGGGGTGATCATGCCGTCGGGGGAGGCGAGGCGCACCTTCAGGTCCGCGTCTGCGTCGCCGGGGGTGAAGGCGATCAGGCGGACGGCGGTGGCGTCCTTGGGGATGCCGGGCAGGACCAGATCGGGCGCCGGGTCGGCGGAGGCGGCCAGCCAGTCCCCGCCCAGCTTGTCGTCCAGGGCCTGCACGGCCGCCCCGACCCGTCCGCTGCGCACGCTGACGTGCACGGTGAGGTCGTCCTGCTTCTCGTCGGTGAGCGTGGACAGCAGGACCGGCTCACTGGCGTGCGGCTGGACGGTGAGGCCGTCGGCCAGCGTGGACTTCAGGGAGCCGTCCTTGCCGTAGAGCTCGATGTCGACGACGGCGGCGCTGTCGTCGGGGTTGGTGAGGTGCACGTAGTCGGTGCGGCCGGCCGCGGTGCTGGCGCCCGGGAACCAGAACTCCGTGTCCGGGGCAGAGCAGTTGACGCCCTGAAGGCCTCGGCCGGTGCCCGCGGCGACCTCGGTGGTCTCCTGGACGGTCCAGCCCGGCGCGGCCTTCCCCTCGGCGGTGCCGATCAGTGCGGGCGCGTCCCCGCCGGAGGTGTCCCCGGTCACGGGCGTGCCGGGGTCCTTGGGCGTCAGGACCGGCTTGGCGGTCTTCTCCTTGGCGTCCTTGCCGCTCTTGGCGCCCTTCCCGGACGCCGAGGCGTCCGCGCCGTCGGCCGACTGCTCGGTGGCCGCCAGGAGTTCGGCCTTGCCGCCGCTCGCCGCGCCCTGGGTGACCGGCGTGAAGGACGTGTACGACGTCTCGGCGATGTCGGAGAGGCTCGGCGCCGGGCACAGCAGGCTCGTGCGCTCCACCGGCAGGCGGGCCGCCGTGCCGGCCGGGCCGGCACCGGACGCGTCCGGTGTGTTGAGCGCGGCGAACCCGGTGACGGCGGCGAGCGCGGCCGTGCCGGCGATCAGGGACAGGGTGGTGCGGTTCACTGCTGGCTCCCGTCGGGGCGCTCACTGCCGGTGCCGTGGGGGTCGTGCTGCGCCGGGTCGTACCCCGGGTCGTAGCCCTGCTGGTACGTGGGGTCGTACGGCGCCTGCGGGTCCGTACCGCCGTACGCGTACGGGTCGTACTGACCGCCCTGATGCGGATCGGACCGGTAGGGGTCGGCCTGGTAGGGGTCGGCCTGGTATGCCTGCTGGTCGTATGCGCCCGGGTACTGCGGGGCACTCTGGTACTGGTCGGCTCCGTAGCCGCCGTACTCGGCGCCCGCGTAGCCGGCCGGATCACTCCCCCAGGCTCCCCCGTCCTCGCCCGGGGGCACCCCCATGTCGTAGGACTGCTGGTGGGGTACGGCGACCGGCTCCTGGGGCGGGGAAGGCAGGGCACCCGGGTCTCCCGTGTCGGTCCCCCCGGTCCCCTCCGACTCCGCCAGTTCCCCGGCCTCCTCGGCCTCCGCCTGGGCGCGCAGGCGGCGGGCGCGGCGGCCTTCGCCGCCGGTGGCCTCGGTGGGGACGGGCTGCTCCTCGGGCAGGTCGTCGTCGACGTCGCGGCGGCGGCCGGGCAGGGCGAGCACGATCAGGACGACGGCGAGCGCGCCCTGGGTCCACAGCCAGACGGTGTGGCCGATCGGGGCGTCGTAGGTGACGTCCAGTCTCCCGCCGGAGGAGGGGAGTTCGAAGCCCTGGGCCCAGCCGTCGACCGTGGTGCGGGTCAGCGGCTTGCCGTCCAGGGTGGCCGTCCAGCCGTCGGCGGTGGAGTCGGCCAGGCGCAGGATGCGGCCGTCGGCGCCGGAGGGGATCGTGGTGTGGATCTCTACGGGTCCGGCGGCGACGGGCTCGGCGGCGGCGGAACCGGAGGCGGCCACGATGGTGGCGCGCGACACCTCCTGGTCGATGCGCCACAGGGCGCTGCCGCCCTGCTGGCTGAGCCGGCTCAGGCCGGGGGTGGCGTCCAGGACGCGGCTGATCTCGCGGGGCGCGCCCTTGTGGACCAGGACGTAGCGGACGGCGAACTTGCCGAGCTGGTCGGCCTGGTCGGCGCCGGAGCCGGCGACCAGGTTGGCGACGACCTTGTCCAGCTTGCCGTTCTCGCCGCCGGCGGCGGCCAGTTCGGCGTCGCCCATGCGGGCGCCGGAGCCGCGCACGAGGCTGTAGCTCACGCGCGCGGTGGAGTCGCTGTCGAGGACCAGGGTGCGGGCCTGGTCGCGGGTGCCGCTGTCCTCGGCGACGAACGCGGGCACCTGCACGGGGTCGCGCCGCTCCACGGGCCCGTCGGCGCCGCCGATCATCCAGCCGGCGGCGACGAGCAGCGGGCCCGCGGCCGAGGCGAAGGCGATCAGCGCGGCGACCGGCTGGCGCCAGCCGAAGCTCTGCTCGGCCACGCGCGCGCGTGCCCCGTCGGCGCCGAGCGCGGCGGCGGCCAGGAGGGCGATGCCGTAGACGAGGGTGGCGGGGCCGGCCCAGGTGGAGCTGTTGGACAGGACCGCGAAGACGAGGCCCACCAGGGCGACCGCCCAGGCCGTCCGGATCCCCGACTGACGTTCGGAGCGCAGCAGGGCGGCGAGCGCGGCCAGCACGATGCCGATGAGCATCAGCCCGTCCACCGTGCCGGGTCCGCCGGGGCTGGCGCCGAGCAGGTCCAGAGCCGTGGCGGCGGAGGAGCCGTATTCCAGTCCGGCCTCCTTGAAGAAGCCGAACGGCAAAAGGGTCAGCGACCAGGGCGCGAGGACCAGCAGCGGGGTGCCCAGCTGGGCGAGGAAGCGCAGGCCGTGGGCGACGGGCTCGCGGCGGCGCACGGCCAGCACGCCGAGCCCCAGGACCAGCGCGATGGGCCACACGATCGGCGTGAACGCGGTGGCGAGGGTCAGCAGCAGCGCGTATGCCCAGGTGGCGCGCCAACTGCCGCGTGCTCCCACAGCACCGGCGAGGCCACTGGCCGCGATGCCCGCGCGCGCGATGAGCGGCAGCAGTACGGCGAGGACGGCGGTGCCGACGCGGCCTCCGGCGAGGGCGCCGGTGGCGGCGGGCAGGAAGGCGTAGGCGACGGCCGCCCACGCGCGCAGCAGGCGGGAGGTGACCAGCGGGCGGGAGGCGAAGTAGGCGGTGAACCCGGCCAGCGGCACCGAGCAGACCAGCAGGACGGTGACGGCGAGACCGGTGGAGCCGAGGAACGCGGAGGCCAGCATCGCCACGATGGCGAGGTAGGGCGGGGCGGACGGGGTGCCGCCGGCGCCGACCGGGTGCCAGGCGTCCAGGTAGCGCGACCACAGTTCACCGGAGTCGGCCGGGGCGGGCAGCAGGGCGCCGCCCGCGAGCGCGCCGCCGCCGAGCAGGTTCCGGCAGGCGGCGAACGACACGAGCAGCAGCACCAGGAAGAGCACCGGGCCGGGTTTGCGGGCGATGCGCTTGAGGCGGGCGAACTGCTCGATCTCCAGGAAGTCGGCGTCGTCGCCGCCGGGGCCCGATTCGACGGCGCCGCCGTGCCGTCCGGCGGAGGACACCTCGGCGTCGGAGCCGCCGAAGACGTTGCCGGCGACCTGTTCCACGGTGGCCCGCACGGTCGCGCCGGGCGGTGGGAACAGGGGCCGCAGTTCGCCCTTGTCGACCTGCGGGCGGCCGCGTCTGCGGCGCCCGGCGATGATCCGCTCGGGCCGCAGGAGCGTGCTCAGCAGGCCGCGGATCTCGTCGACGGCCTGTCCGGGGACCTTGCCGACGAGGTAGGCGACGGTCCTGAGGAGGGTGCCGAGCACGAGCCGCAGCAGGATCCAGGGCAGCGCGGCCGTACGGGCGTTGACGAGCAGGGTGTAGACGGCGCCCGCCTTGTCGACCTTGTGCGGGGAGGCGGCGGTGCGGCCCACGCAGTCGACGGTGCGGCGCTCGCGGGAGGCGGCCTCCGCGTGCCGGACGACGGCTTCGGGGGCGACGAGGACGCGGTGACCGGCCGTGTGGGCACGCCAGCACAGGTCGACGTCGTCGCGCATCAGGGGCAGCCGCCGGTCGAAGCCGCCGAGTTGCTCGAAGACGTCGCGGCGGACGAGCATGCCGGCGGTGGACACCGACAGCACGGGCCGGACGTGGTCGTGCTGTCCCTGGTCCTGTTCCCTGCGGTCCAGGCCGGTCCAGCGGCGGCCGGAGTCGGCGATGCTGACGCCCACCTCGAGCAGCTGGCGGCGGTCGTACCAGCCGCGCAGCTTGGGGCCGACGACGGCCACGTCGTCGCGGCCGAGCTCCAGTTCGTTGTCGACCACGCGCAGCAGTTCGGCGAGGGCGTCGGGTTCGGGGGCGCAGTCGTCGTGCAGCAGCCACAGCCATTGGATCGGCTCGCCGTACGGCAGGTCGGGCAGGTCGTAGGCGTCGTCGCGCCACGAGCGCGTGACGGGGTCCCAGCCGCTGGGGCGCTTGAGGTACGGCAGTTCGTCCGGGGTGAGCATGGGCGCGGAGCGGGCCGCCTCCTCGACGGCCTGACCGAAGCCGGTGCGGCGGGCCAGGTGCAGCACGCGGTCGGCACCGAGCGCCTCGGTGACCAGCTGGGCGGAGTCGTCCGCGCTGCCGGTGTCGGCGGCCACGGCGGACTGGACGGGGCGCTCCTGGCCGAGCAGCCCGGCGAGCGCGTCGGGCAGCCAGCGGGCGCCGTCGTGGGAGACGAGCACCGCGGTGACTACGTGGCGCGGGAACTCGGGCGGGCGGGCCGGGTCGAACGCGGCCGGGCGGGCCGGGTCGAACGCGGCCGGGCGGGCCGGGTCGAACGCGGCCGGGCCGGTTGCGGCTTGGTGGGCTGCCGTATGGCTGTGCACGGACATCGAGGTACGGGCCCCGGTTCGGTGGACTGCGGTGGACGCCCGCGTCCCCTGGGGGTGGCGAGGCGTCTCGGACGAGCGCCCACACTATCGGCTGGGCACGACGGCGGCCCGCCGCCTGTGGACAACCCACTCGCGACGGGCCGTTCACGCCGTTTGCCGTCGTATGTACCTGTGCCGGGTCTTCGTCCGCGTCAGACCGCGGCCTTCTTCAGGCGGCGCCGCTCGCGCTCGGACAGGCCGCCCCAGATGCCGAATCGCTCGTCGTTGGAGAGGGCGTACTCGAGGCACTCGGAGCGCACCTCGCAGGCGAGGCAGACCTTCTTGGCCTCTCTGGTGGAGCCGCCCTTCTCGGGGAAGAAGGACTCGGGGTCGGTCTGGGCGCACAGCGCGCGCTCCTGCCAGCCGAGTTCCTCGTCCGCGTCGTCGACCAGCAGTTGCTGCACCAGCTCGGTCATGTGCGCCCCTCGTCTGTCTTTCGCGTCCCCGTGGTCGTGGCCGTTACCGATTCCGGCTGAACGACACGAGTGAAATTACAAGTGTGCCGCTCCGGGAGAGTCAAGCCGAGATCTGCTATTGGGCCCGTTATTCACTCTGCGGAACCAAGGCCGAGCGGAAAGTGTTCAAATCGCCATAAACCTTGACACGCAGAAGGGGCCCGGACGGACCCCCCGCCCCACACAGTCACCTGTACGGAGAAGGACGCCCAGGAGTTCGATCGCGTTCCGACGAGGCTCGCGCGCCCGGATGGACGCCATGTGTCCCGGCAACCCGATGAGCAAACCTTTCACCTCAGGAATGAACCGGATGAGGTGAAACAGGTCCCACATTCCGGGTGCCGAGTTGACATGCGAGGTGTGAACCGCTGTCCTTGTGGGCATGCTCGCGCACTTGGCACTCACCTCGACCCGCCCCGCCGGGTCCCTCGGTGCTGCCCGCGCCCGCTGTAGCTGTTGCTGCTGTCCCAGCTGTTGAGCCTTCCGTACCGCTCCGGCTGCTCCTGAGTCCTTCCGGGCTCGGCTGCGTTGCATCCATCCCTGGCCCCACTCATCCGCCGAGGACCCACCGCACCCCCATGAACAGCGACAACGACCTCCAGATCGCCGGCGACATCCTCGAAGTCCCGCACCTGCTCCAGGCCCCGCGCGAGCACCCTGCCACCGTCGCCGAGTTCGTCGGCCTGGCCCGTGACATCGCCGCCGACCGCTCCCAGTGGGCGCACCTCGTCCAGTACGACGCGACGACCCGCTGGTACCACCGGCTGCGCACCGGCCCGGGCTACGAGGTGTGGCTGCTGTCCTGGGTGCCGGGTCAGGGCACCGGCCTGCACGGCCACGGCCCCTCCTCCGGCGTGCTGACCGTCCTGCGGGGCACGCTGACCGAGCGGACCGAACGGGCCACGCGCGTGCTGGGCGCGGGAGGACAGCGGGTGTTCGCTCCGGGGTACGCGCACGAGGTCGCCAACGACGCGCTGGAGCCGGCGGTCAGCCTGCACGTGTACTACCCGGGCCTGACGGAGATGCCGATGCTCCCCCAGTCCCGGCTTCGCCCGGCCGGGGAGTCCCCCGCGTCCCCGCACTGCGAGGGACGGGGCGAGCCCCGCCCGGTGACCGCCTGAGGCGTTGTCGTCGTTGTCGTACCCGCCTGCAAGACTGCTTCCATGCGCATTGTGGTTCTGGCAGGCGGTATCGGTGGTGCCCGGTTCCTGCGCGGTCTGAGGCAGGCCGTGCCGGACGCGGACGTCACGGTCATCGGCAACACCGGCGACGACATCCACCTCTTCGGGCTGAAGGTCTGCCCGGACCTCGACACGGTGATGTACACGCTCGGCGGCGGCATCAACGAGGAGCAGGGCTGGGGACGGGCGGACGAGACGTTCCACCTCAAGGAGGAACTCGCCGCGTACGGGGCCGGGCCCGGGTGGTTCGGGCTCGGTGACCGGGACTTCGCCACGCACATCGTGCGGACGCAGATGCTGAGCGCGGGTTATCCGCTGAGCGCCGTGACCGAGGCGCTGTGCGACCGCTGGAAGCCGGGCGTGCGGCTGATCCCGATGACCGACGACCGCGTGGAGACGCATGTGGCGGTCGAGGTGGACGGCGAGCGCAAGGCGGTCCACTTCCAGGAGTACTGGGTGCGGCTGCGGGCCTCGGTCCCGGCGGAGGCGGTCGTGCCCGTCGGCGCCGAGCAGTCCAAGCCGGCGCCGGGTGTGCTGGAGGCCATCGCGGAAGCGGACGTCGTGCTGTTCCCGCCGTCCAACCCGGTCGTGTCCATCGGGACGATCCTCGCCGTGCCCGGTGTCCGGGAGGCGATCGCCGACGCCGGCGTGCCGGTGGTGGGCCTGTCCCCCATCGTCGGGGACGCGCCCGTGCGCGGGATGGCCGACAAGGTGCTCGCGGCGGTCGGCGTCGAGTCCACGGCCGCGGCGGTGGCCGAGCACTACGGCTCCGGCCTGCTCGACGGCTGGCTGGTGGACACCGTGGACGCGGGCGTGGTCGACCGGGTCGAGGCGGCCGGCATCCGCTGCCGGGCCGTACCGCTGATGATGACCGACGTCGACGCGGCCGCGCGGATGGCCCAGGAGGCGCTGACGCTGGCGGAGGAGGTGCGGCGGGCGTGAGCGGCGACATGTCGGTGCGGCCGGACGGCGGTGCCGTGCCCGGGTACCGGGTCTGGGCCGTCCCCGGGATCCCGGAGGTGCAGCGGGGCGACGACCTCGCCAAGGTGATAGCCGGGGCCGAGCCGGGGCTGGCCGACGGGGACGTGCTGCTCGTCACCTCGAAGATCGTGTCCAAGGCGGAGGGCCGGATCGTCGAGGCGGCCGACCGGGAGGCCGCGATCGACGCCGAGACCGTGCGGGTGGTGGCGCGGCGCGGCCCGCTGCGGATCGTCGAGAACCGGCAGGGCCTGGTCATGGCGGCCGCCGGGGTAGACGCCTCCAACACCCCCTCCGGGACGGTGCTGCTGCTGCCCGAGGACCCGGACGCCTCCGCGCGGGCCATCCGGGAGGGGCTGCGCGAGGTGCTCGGCGTCGACGTCGGGGTGCTCGTCACCGACACCTTCGGGCGACCCTGGCGCGCGGGGCTCACGGACGTCGCGATCGGCGCCGCGGGCGTGCGCGTGCTGGACGACCTGCGCGGGGGCACGGACGCGTACGGCAATCCGCTCTCCGCCACCGTCGTCGCCACGGCGGACGAACTCGCCGCCGCCGGTGACCTGGTCAAGGGCAAGGCCGCCGGACTGCCCGTCGCGGTGGTGCGCGGGCTGCCGCACACCGTGGCCGACGACGGCGCGGGGGCGCGCGCCATGGTGCGCGGCGCGCGCGACGACATGTTCCGGCTGGGCACCTCCGAGGCGGTCCGGGAAGCGGTGACCCAGCGGCGTACGGTGCGGGCCTTCACCGACGAGCCGGTCGACCCCGGGGCGGTACGGCGGGCGGTGGCGGCGGCGGTGACCGCACCGGCGCCGCACCACACGACGCCGTGGCGGTTCGTGCTGCTGGAGTCGAAGGCGTCACGCACCCGGCTGCTCGACGCCATGCGGGACGCCTGGATCGCCGACCTGCGGCGGGACGGAAAGACCGAGGAGTCGATCCGCAAGCGGGTGCGGCGCGGCGACGTGCTGCGGGGCGCGCCGTACCTCGTGGTGCCGTGCCTCGTGATGGACGGCTCGCACACCTACGGGGACGCGCGGCGGGACGGCGCCGAACGGGAGATGTTCGTCGTCGCCACCGGAGCCGGGGTGCAGAACTTCCTGGTCGCGCTGGCCGGCGAGCGGCTGGGGTCGGCCTGGGTGTCGTCGACGATGTTCTGCCGGGACGTGGTGCGCGAGGTGCTGGACCTGCCCGCGCACTGGGATCCGATGGGAGCGGTGGCGGTCGGGCATCAGGCCGGGGAGCCGCGGCCCCGGCCGGAGCGGGATGCGGGGACGTTCATCGAGGTGCGCTGACCGGTCTTATGACAGGGGCCCTAGTCTCGTAACACAGCTCCGACAGCCCAGGGATCTCATTCGTGGCAGGACGTTTCGCTCCGCGCCCCACGCGTACGACCGTGCGCGGTGGGGATGTCGCCGTGCCCGCCGGGGTGCCCCGGCAGTCCGCCGGGCCGGGGCGGGTACGGACCTGGGTGCCGGACGGGCCACTCGATCTCGGGCTGGTGCTCGGGCCGCTGAGGCGCGGCCCCGGGGATCCGACCTTCCGCGCGACGCCGGACGGGTCTGTGTGGCGGGCCAGCCGGACGCCCGCCGGGCCGGGGACCCTGCGGGTGTCGGTGTACGGCGGCGAGGTACGCGGTCAAGCGTGGGGGCCGGGGGCCGAATGGCTGCTGGAGCGGTTGCCGGAGCTGCTCGGTGCCGCCGACGATCCCGCCGCGTTCGCGCCCCGGCACCGCGTGGTGGCGGCGGCCCGGCACCGGCGGCCGGGACTGCGTCTGACGCGGACGGGCCTGGTGCTGGAGTCGTTGATCCCGTCGGTCCTGGAGCAGAAGGTCACGACGGTCGAGGCGTACCGGGCGTGGCGGCTGCTCGTGCGGAAGTTCGGGGAACCGGCGCCGGGGCCCGCGCCCGGGCGGATGTACGTGATGCCGGAGCCCCGTACGTGGGCGCTGATCCCCTCCTGGGAGTGGCACCGGGCCGGGGTCGACAACAAGCGGGCGTCGACGATCCTGCGGGCCGTGCGGGTCGCCGCCCGGCTGGAGGAGGCGACCGGGATGCCGCCCGAGGCCGCGCAGGCACGGCTGGAGGTGGTGCCGGGGATCGGGCCGTGGACGTCCGCGGAGACCGTACAGCGCAGTCACGGGGCGGCGGACGCGGTGACGGTGGGGGATCTGCACCTGCCGGGAATCATCGGCTGGGCGCTGGCCGGGGACCGGGACGCGGACGACACCGCGATGCTGGAGTTGCTGGAGCCCTATGCGGGGCAGCGGCACAGGGCAGCCCGGCTGATCCTGCTGAGCGGGCGTGTGCCGCCGCGGAGGGCTCCGCGGATGCCGGTCGGGGACATCGGCCGGCTCTGAGACCTGCCCGGCGGCCCGCGCGTGCGGCCCGCCGGGAAACGTCAGCCCCGCGGCACGGCCGGAGGGAACGACCGCGCGGTTCCAGGGCCTGGGCCAGGCAGCCCACCGCGGCGGTTCCACGAGCAGGCGTCCACATCCGTGAACGGACGGCTCGGCGGACGCCTCGGCCTCGTCCCGCCGGCGCTACTGGTCGGAGGAGAACCGCACCGCCCTCGCCGGAATCCGCGCGTCGCACCACACCCGCACGCCCTCCCGCAGTTCGTTGTCGGCCCCGACGACCGCGCCGTCACCGATCACCGTGCCGGTGAGCACGGAGCGCTCGCCGACGCGGGCGCGGGTGCCGATGAGGGAGTCGGTGACGACGGCGCCGGGCTCGATGACGGCCCCCGGCAGGATCGCGCTGCCGAAGACCCGGGCCCCCTCGGCGACGAACGCGCCCTCGCCCACCACCGTGCCGCCCGTCAGCTTGGCGTCGGGCGCGACCGTGGCCGTCGGCAGGATCAGGCGGTCGCCGCAGCGGCCGGGGACGGCCGGGGACGGCGCCCGGCCCAGGACCAGGTCGGCCGAACCGCGGACGAAGGCCGCGGGCGTGCCGAGGTCGAGCCAGTACGTCGAGTCCACCATGCCCTGGAGGTGGGCCCCGGCCGTCAGCAGACCGGGGAACGTCTCGCGCTCCACGGACACCGGCCGGCCCGCCGGGATGGTGTCGATGACCGAGCGGCGGAAGACGTACGCACCGGCGTTGATCTGGTCGGTGACGATCTCCTCGGGCGTCTGCGGCTTCTCCAGGAAGGCGAGCACGCGGCCGGTGTCGTCGGTGGGGACCAGGCCGTAGGCGCGGGGATCGGTCACCTTGGTGAGGTGCAGGGACACGTCCGCCGACGTGTCCCCGTGGGTGCGCACCAGCGCCCTGATGTCCAGCCCGGTCAGGATGTCGCCGTTGAAGATCAGTACCGGCTCGTCGGGGCCGGAGCGCAGCCGGGAGGCCACGTTGCGGATGGCTCCGCCCGTGCCGAGGGGCTCCTCCTCGGTGACGTACTCGATGTGGAGACCCAGCGCGGCACCGTCGCCGAAGTACGGCTCGAAGACCTCGGCCAGGTAGCTCGTGGCGAGCACGATGTGCTCCACGCCCGCCGCCCTGGCCCGGGCCAGCTGGTGGGTGAGGAACGGCACCCCGGCCGCCGGGACCATCGGCTTGGGCGTGTGCACCGTGAGCGGGCGCAACCGGGTGCCTTTGCCGCCGACCAGGAGGATCGCTTCTGTCACCTGTCGTCTCTGCTTCCTGCCGGGACCGGCCGAAGTGTGTTTCGGCCGGCCAGTGTATGCAGACCGTGCGACAGCGCCCTCGACGGCCGCGCGATGTCCCCGCCATCGGCGCGCGGATTCCCCCGGCTGCCCGCCCCGAGGGCGAGGGGCGGGCGCTTTTGGCCCGTCAGCGCCCCTGGTAGCGCGCCGCGGTGGAGCGGACCGAGCCGAGCTTGGCGTAGAGCCGCTTACCCGGGCAGTCGGTGGCGTATCCGTCCCGATGGCCGGAGATCACGTTCAGTCGTACGTTCTTCCCCTTTGGGTACAGATTGCCACCCCCCGACTTGAGATATGTCTTTCCGCGCGGATCGCCGCCGTACAGCCCGAGCTTCCACGCGGCGAGCTGGGCGACGGCCTTCACCGCGGCGGAGGACGGCTTGCTCGAGCCGTAGCTGCCGATCACGGCGACGCCCATGCTGTCGGTGTTGAACCCGAGGGTGTGGGCGCCGCGGACCGCCTTGGACACTCCCCCGGCGCGGCCCTCGTAGAGGGTTCCGCACTTGTCGACGAGGAAGTTGTAGCCGATGTCCCGCCAGCCCATGCTGCGGACGTGGTACCGGTAGATACCGCGGATGACCGACGGCGCCTGGGAGCAGCGGTAGTTGTTGCCGGAGGCGGTGTGGTGGACGAACGCCGCCTTGATCTTCTTCGTGTAGACGAACCCCTTCTCGCGCAGCGACTCGTCCGCGTGCCAGCCGAGCCTGGTCACGATGCGCGGGCGCGGTCCGATGTGCGGCTTGCCGCGCTGGGCATCCGTCAGCTGGTCGCCGCGCAGGGCGAGTAGCTGCATCTCGGTGTCGGCCCGGCCGAGGGCCGGGATCTCGGTGGCGGCGAAGGGTCCGAGGTCGGTGTTGACGGCGGAGGCGGCGGCCTCGGCCTCCGACAGGGTGACGGTGCCCGGGAGGTCGGCCTGGGGCCCGGCGGGGGGCGGCTCGTCACCGGGGCCGGCGTCGGCGGGCGGCGGCTCGTCACCGGGCGGCGGGGCGTCGCCGGGGTCGACGAGTTCCAGGCGCAGTCCGGAGGGGAGGGGGGCGCCGGTGCCGCCGGCTGGGCCCCGGCCACCCGCTCCTCCCGCCCGCCCGCCGCCCCGGTGCCCCTCGCCGCCGTCCCTGTCGTCCGCCCGCACGCGTACATCGACCCCGTCGGAATCCCCCACCCACAGCGGGGCGGTGGCGCCGCGCACCCGGCCGGGGGCGCGTTCCGCCGCGCCCGGGTCGGCGCCGTGGTCGGCGGTGTGCGTCTCGAGGTCCTGCCAGCCGGACCATCTGCCGGTGCCGGCGGCCCGGGTACGGACCTGGACACGGCCGCGCAGTTCGGTGCCAGGGTCGTCCCAGACGACGCCGAGGAGCGAGAAGTGCCGTACGTGGTCGCGGTGCAGGCCCGGTTCGGGGGCGGCGGCGCGGGCGCGGCCCCGGGCGAGGGGCACCAGGGGCAGGGACTGGGTGGCGCCGGGGACCGCGGATTCGACGGCACGCCCGTCGGCGGGTCTCGCGGGAGCGGCTGCGGCGGGCACGGTCAGCGGCAGGGCGAGGGCGGCCGCGCAGGTGACGCCGACCGAGGAGACGCCGATCGAGGAGATACCGATCGAAGAAGTGAGGAATCCACGCATACCACTGATCTTCGACATAGTCATATGAATCTGTCCATCTAGGAACTGACGGTCCGTCGGCTGGGGATCCGCCGAACCGGTGGCCCCGCCGCGCGGTGCCGGACCGCCCGGCCGCGTACGCTTGCGCGGGTGAACGCCACCGATCGCACCCCCGCCGACCTGCTGCGATCCGCGCTCGCCGCGGATCCCGGACGCCCGCTGGTGACCTTCTACGACGACGCCACGGGCGAACGCGTCGAACTGTCCGTGGCCACCTTCGCCAATTGGGTGGCCAAGACCGCCAACCTCCTCCAGGGCGACCTCGCCGCCGGGCCGGGCGACCGGGTCGCGCTGCTGCTGCCCGCCCACTGGCAGACGGCCGTGTGGCTGCTGGCGTGCTCGTCGGTGGGCGTGATCGCGGACGTGGCCGGCGACCCGGCGGCGGCCGACGTCGTCGTCAGCGGGCCGGACTCGCTGGACGCGGCGCGGGCGTGCCGCGGCGAGCGGATCGCGCTCGCGCTGCGGCCGCTCGGCGGGCGGTTCCCGCAGCCCCCGCAGGGCTTCGTCGACTACGCCGTGGAAGTGCCGGGCCAGGGCGACCGTTTCACACCGTTCTCGCCGGTGGATCCCGAGGAGCCGGCGCTGATCGTCGCGGGGGCGGAGCTGACGGGTGCCGAGGTGGTGGAGCGGGCGGTCCGGGACGCCCCGGGGCTGGATCTCACCGGGCCCGGGTCCCGGCTGCTGTCCGCGCTGCCGTACGACACCTGGGAAGGGCTGAGCGCGGGGCTGTACGCGCCGCTGGCCACCGGCGGCTCCGTGGTGCTGTGCCGGCACCTGGAGCGGCTGGACGAGGAGGCTCTGGCCAAGCGGATCGAGAGTGAGCGGGTGACCGCCGCGCGCCACTGAGGGGGGCCGCACGACGGTCACCCGTTCGGAGCAGCAAGAGGCTCCCCCGGCCTGCCCCGGGCGTCATGGTCGTAAGAGCCAGGACATGACGCGCGTACGCCACGAGGGGGCCAGCCGTGACCGACGCCGCAGGCACGCCCTCCGGACCCGTCCCTGGCCCCGGCGCCGCCGCGACGGGCGAGGGGCTGGCACGACGGCGCCGGCGGCGGTGGGCGCGGGGGGCGGCCCTGGGGGCCGGGGTCCTCGTGGTGGCCGCGGCCGGGGGCGGGTGGGCGGTGTACGCGAAGCTGAACGCCAACATCACGCCCGACGAGGCGGCGGCGGCCGAGCTCGCCCGGTACGAGCGGGAGCGGCCCACGGCCCTGGTGCGCGACGCGCAGAACATCCTGCTGATCGGATCGGACACGCGCGCGGGGGACGGCAACGCCGAGTACGGGCGGGACCTGGGCAGCGAGCGGTCCGACACCACGATCCTGCTGCACCTGGCCGCCGACCGGCGCAGCGCCACCGCAGTGTCCCTGCCCCGCGATCTGATGGTGGACGTGCCGAGCTGCCGGCGGGCGGACGGCGGCCGCGGCGAGCCGACCTTCGCGATGCTCAACTACGCCTTCCAGACAGGTGGTTCGGCCTGCGCCATCCGGACCGTGGAGAAGCTGACGGGCATCCGGATCGACCACCACGTCGTCGTCGACTTCACCGGCTTCAAGGACATGGTCGACGCCGTGGACGGCGTGGAGGTGTGCCTGAAGGAGCCCGTCCGCGACAAGGACGCCAAGCTGCGGCTGCCCGCGGGCAAGGTGACGCTCGACGGGGAGCAGGCGCTCGGCTACGTACGGGCCCGCAAGTCCCTGGGCGACGGCAGCGACACCGACCGGATGGACCGGCAGCAGCGGTTCCTCGGGGCCCTCGTCGGCAAGGTGCGCAGCGACGACGTCCTGCTGAACCCGGTCAAGCTCTATCCGGTGCTGGACGCGGCCACCTCCTCGCTCACCACCGATCCGGAACTGGCGAGCCTGCGCGGCCTTTACCAACTCGTGCGCGGTCTGCGGAACATCCCTACCGAAGAAGTACGTTTCCTGACTGTTCCGAGGGAGTCGTACGTTTACAACGCCAATCGGGATCAGCTGGTGGAACCCGAGGCCGAGAAGCTCTTCGCGCGGTTGCGGGCGGACCAGCCCGTGGCGGTGGCGCGGGAAATCTCACGGGATTCTCACGCGGGGGACCCCGCCGGGGACCAGCGGAACACCCCCTCCCCCACCCCGACCTTCCGCGGAACCACCGCCGCCGACGACAGCTGCGAGTAAAGCGCGCCCCAAAGCCGTACTCCTGTCCAGAAGAATGCGGCGGATTGCCCAGTTGTAGGGAGGTGGAATTTGTCACGGGCGTCGCTTGACGCTGAACTGGGCGGATAGTGTGAGCGATCCGGTGCACCCGGCCGCGAGGTCCGTCCTGGGGTCGTGCACTGATTGACTGTGACCCGAGCGCCTGGTGGGGGGAAAGGCGCCGCGTGGCCCCGACGGAGGATTCGGACAACCGTGGACGCGCAAGGCCGTGGGCGGGCGGACAACATCGATCCCGCAGACCAGTGGGTGCTCAATCCGAACACCGGCGAATACGAACTGCGACTGGCTCCTTCCGCACCGCAGTCGACGGTACCGGGACCGCGTAGATCCGGCTCTCCCCGCGGCAGCGCGGGGGGAACCGCGGCGCGGGCCCGGACCACCGCGCCGGCGCGCGGGAAACCGGACGGCGGCACCGGCGACAAGCCCGTGCCGGAGGTTCCGGGACCGCGCCGGCGCCGGGGAGGTCCCCCGCAGCCGCCGCCGGGGCGCCGCAACCGGCGGCCGGTGAAACAGAAGTCCAAGGCGAAGAAGATACTGCTCTGGACCGGTGGGTCCATGGCCTTCGTGCTGGTCGCCGTGTCGGCCGCGGGCTACCTCTACATCAAGCACCTGAACGACAACATCACCTCCGTGTCCGACGACGGCGCCGGCACCGGTGGCTTCAGCAAGGACAAGGCGATCAACATCCTGCTGATCGGCACCGACAAGCGCACCGGAAAGGGCAACGAGGGCTACGGAGACGCGGGCAGCGTCGGGCACGCCGACACCAACATCCTGCTGCACCTCTCCAAGGACCGGACGAACGCCACCGCGCTGAGCATCCCGCGTGACCTGATCGTGAACGTCCCGGACTGCCCGACGACGCAGTCCGACGGCTCCCAGAAGGTCATCCCGGGCACGGAGAACGTCCGCTTCAACACCAGCCTCGGCCAGGACGGGCGCACGCCGAGCTGCACCATGCGCACGGTCACCGAGCTCACCGGGATCACCCCGGACGACTTCATGGTCGCCGACTTCAACGCGGTCAAGACGCTGACCACGGCGGTCGGCGGGGTCGAGGTGTGCCTGGGCAAGGACATCGACGACGCGGACTCGCACCTGAAGCTGTCGAAGGGCACGCACAACATCTCGGGCGAGCAGGCGCTGGCGTTCGTGCGCACCCGGCACTCGGTCGGGTTCGGCGGCGACCTGAGCCGGATCGGGCTCCAGCAGCAGTTCCTGAGCGCGCTGATGCGCAAGCTGAAGTCCAACTCGACGCTCACCAGCCCGACGAAGATGCTGAAGCTGGCCGAGGCCGGCACCAAGGCACTGACCGTCGACGACAAGCTGGACAGCATCGGCAAGCTGAAGGACCTGGGTCTGGAGCTGGGCAAGCTCAACCCGAAGAACCTGACCTTCACCACGGTGCCCGTCGTGGACAACCCGGCCGAGAAGGTCAAGTCGACCGTCGTCCTCGACGGGTCGACGGCTCCCGCGGTCTTCGACGCGATCAAGAACGACGTGTCCTTCAGCGACGTCAAGAAGAAAAAGAAGGCGGCCAAGGACGCGCAGGCCGCCCGCCTCAAGGGCACCAAGGCCGCCGCCTCGGACGTGCGGGTGCGCATCCTCAACGGCGGAGCGGCGGCCGGCAGCGCGCAGTCGGTCCTCAACTGGCTGCAGAACGACGAGGGTGTGACGAGGTCGGAGAACGCGGGCAACGCCCCCGCCGAACTGAGCAGGACCACGCTGGAGTACGCGCCCGACCAGGCGGCCCAGGCCCGCAGGCTGGCCGCCATCATGGGGCTGTCCGGATCCGCCATGAAGCCCGGCAAGAGCGTGACCAACTCCCAGGGGCTGCCCGCGATGACGCTCACCCTGGGCAAGGACTTCAAGGGCGCGGGTGTCTCCCTCACGACCCCGACCAAGGCACCGAAGGTCGACAAGTCGACGGCGGACAAGGTCCAGTGCGCCTCGTAGGTAACCCAAGGGGCTCGTCCTGCGTCTGACAGGGCGCAGGACAGGCCCGTCTCAGGGCGTACCGCCGGCACCGGCGCCGGTCGGTGCACGCACGTGTACAGCCCGTATCGCACGCAGGACCACGGCCCGCGGCACCCGCCGGGACCGCACAGCGAACACTTAACTGGCTGCAGAATGATGTGGCGCGCTCGAGCCCGTCAGTACGGGCGGAAGCAGGCGCGCAGTCCGCGGCGTACAGCGTGGGTGCTCCGCAAGGGGTAACCCAAGGGGCCTCTCGTGCGTCTGACTAGGGGCAAGGGTGTGCCCGGGTGCGGGCGCAGGGTGGGGAGGGCAGGGAGTTGCGGAGCAGCATCAGCGGGGAGGTTCCCGCGGCCGGGGACACGATGTCCCTCACGCCGCGGGGCGGTGAGAAGACGGACGGCGCCCGGCACGGCGGCGAACGGCGAAGAGGTGGCCCGGACGACGGCGGACGGCCGGGCAGACGGCGTGCGCTGCGCTGGTCGGCGACCGTGCTCGCGGTGGTGATACTGGGCACGGCGGGCGCCGGCTACCTCTACTACCAGCACCTGAACGCCAACATCAAGAAGGACCCGCTCAACATCGGCGACGCCAAGGACCGGGCGGCCGAGTCCACGGCGAACGCGGCCGGCCAGAAGCCGCTGAACATCCTGCTGATCGGCTCGGACGGGCGGAACAACAAGAAGGACCAGGAACTCGGCGGCGCGAAGGACACCTTCAACACCGCGCCCCGCGCCGACGTCCAGATGCTGCTGCACCTCTCGGCGGACCGCGGCAACATGTCGGTGGTCAGCATGCCGCGCGACACGCTGGTGGACATCCCCACGTGCACAGACCCCGCCGACGGACGTGTCTACGGGGCCCTGACGTCGCACATCACCAACGACTCGCTGGGCCGCGGCGGCCCCGGCTGCACGGTGGCGACCTGGGAGAAGCTCACCGACATCCACATCGACCACTTCATGATGATCGACTTCTCCGGTGTGGTGTCGATGGCCGACGCCATCGGCGGCGTACCGGTGTGCGTGGACGCCAACGTCTACTCCAAGGACAGCAGCGGCCACGGCTCGGGCCTGAAGCTGAGGGAGGGCACCACCCCCGTCAAGGGCGTCCAGGCCCTGCAGTGGCTGCGCACGCGGTACGGCTTCGAGGACAACACCGACATCGCCCGGGCCAAGGCTCAGCACCAGTACATGAACTCGATGGTCCGCCAGCTGCGCGAGAACGCCACGCTCAGCAACCCGGGCAAGCTGAAGGACCTCGCCGAGACGGCCACCAAGGCGCTGACGGTCGACGACGGGCTCGGCACGGTGGCGAAGCTGTACGACCTGAGCAAGGAGCTCAAGAAGGTCCCCACCAAGCGCATCACGATGACGACGATGCCGTGGCAGTACGCCTCGGCCACCAGCGGCCGCGTGGTGCCCAAGCCGGGCGACGCGGAGAAGCTGTTCCGGCTGGTCCGCCAGGACATCGCCCTGGACGGCAAGGACAAGAAGAAGTCCACCGCGGCGAAGACCAGCTCGGACCCGGCCGCGGCCGACGACAAGATCGCCGTGCAGGTGCAGAACGGCACGGGCTCTGCCACACAGGCCGCGGTCACCGGACGGGCGCGCGACATCGTCCAGCTCCTCGTCGGCAAGGGCTTCACGCAGGCGGTGTCGGACTCCTCGGCGGCCCCGAGCGAGGAGAAGACGGTGATCCGCTATCCGAGCGCGGACCTCGAGGGGGACGCCCAGCGCGTGGCCAAGGCGCTCGGCGTACCGCTGTCCTCGGTGAAGAAGTCGACGGACGTCTCCGGGATCACCCTGGTCGTCGGCGCCGACTGGCGTACGGGCACCGCGTACACCGCGCCGAAGGACGACGACTCGACCCCGGACTCGGCGCAGGTGATCAACGGCGCGGACAAGAAGCAGTGCATGCACGTCAACCCGAGCTACACCTGGTAGCCCGGGCCGGCGAGCGCCTCGCGCGCGGGCTCAGTCGGTGGCGGGCACCGCGGGCCGGCGCGAGGCGATGACCTTCTTCGCGAGGGAACGGGGGCTGGTCAGGAAGCCCCAGCCCCAGGACATGTGCATGGTGGCCAGGGCCACCGGGATCCGCAGCCGGGCCTTGAGCGGCAGGCCCTTGCCCGCGGGCACCGACCCGGCGGCGATGGCCGCGAGGTAGCCGCCGGGGATCACGAAGCCCCAGGGGGTCAGGGCCGCCCCCACCACGATGCCCGCCGCTATCGCGCACACCGCCGTCGGCGGGGCGAGGTAGCGCAGGTTGATGGAGCCCTCGTGGTAGCGGGCGACGACGTGCCGCCAACGGCCGTAGTCCTTGTACTGCTTGGCCAGCGCCCGCACGCTCGGCCGCGGCCGGTACGACACCTTCAGCTCCGGCGAGAACCAGATCAGCCCGCCGGCCTCGCGGATGCGGAAGTTCAGCTCCCAGTCCTGGGCGCGGATGAACTCCTCGTTGTAGCCGCCCTGCCGCTCCAGCGCCTCCCGCCGGAAGACGCCGAGGTAGACGGTCTCGGCCGGGCCCGCCTCGCCGCCGGTGTGGAAGGCGGCGTTGCCGACACCGATCCTCGAGGTCATCGCGGCGGCGACCGCGTGCTCCCAGTCGTTCTCCCCCTCGGCGTGCATGATGCCGCCGACGTTCTGCGCGCCGGTCTCCTCCAGCAGCCGTACGGCCGTGGCGATGTAGTTCGGCGAGAGCATGCCGTGCCCGTCGACGCGGACCACGATCGGATGGCGCGAGGCCTTGATCGCGGCGTTGAGCGCGGCGGGGGTACGGCCGGTGGGGTTCGGGACGGTGTGCACGCGAGGGTCTTCGGCGACCAGCTCGGCGGCGATCACGTCCGTACGGTCCGTGGACGGGCCGAGGGCGATCACCACCTCCATCTCGCCGGCGTACTCCTGCGCGAGGATCGCTTGGACGGCCCCGCGCAGATGCCGTTCCTCGTCGAGGACGGGCATGATCACAGAAACGGCGGGGAGCCGCACGTCGGAGTTGGCGTTCATAGAGGGCTCACGTTACCGCGAACGGGGGACACCGGTGCGCGCCGCCGGGTCGCTGCCGCGGGCTGGAGATCGTATGGGCCTACGGTGCTCACGTTCCCTCGTACGGCCCCGGGATGCAGCGGCCTGCCCCGACAAGCGGACGGTCAGGACAGGCCCTGGGACCCGGGGGGCCCGAAGCCCCAGCGGAGGTGTCCCCATGCCCGTCACGCCGCCGAGTTCTCCGGCACGTCGCCGGCAGCACCCGCGACCGTCCCGGCCGCGGCGAACGCCGCGGCCGCCCGCCGGACGGAGACGGCCGCGCTGGGCCATGCGGGCGGTGACCACCCTGTCGGTGGTGGTGCTCGCCTCCGCCGGGATCGGGCACGCGGTGGTCAGCAGCCTGGACGCGGGCATCGCCCGGGTCGACGCCTTCAAGGACATGAAGAACCGCCCGCGGGCCGGTCACGGCATGAACATCCTGCTGGTCGGCACCGACGGCCGGGACGGGATCGGCGAGCAGGAGCGGCGCACGTACCGGCTGGGCGGGGCGCCCTGCCACTGCACCGACACGATGATGATCGTGCACATCTCGGAGGACCGGGAGCGGGCGAGCGTGGTCAGCCTGCCGCGCGACTCCTACGCCGAGGCGCCCGCGCACGTCGACGCGACCACCGGGCAGCGCCACGACCCGCACCCCCTCAAGCTGAACGCGGCCTATGCGGAGGGCGGCCCGCAGCTGACCGTCCGCACGGTCGAGAACATGACCCATGTGAAGATCGACCACTACCTGGAGGTCGACTTCACCAGCTTCATGAAGACCGTGGACGTGCTGGGCGGCGTCCAGATCTGCACCCCGCTGCCCCTGAAGGACAGCTACACCGGCCTCGACCTCCCGGCCGGCACGCACCGCCTGGCCGGCGGGCAGGCCCTGCAGTACGTGCGCGCCCGGCACGTCGACGGGGCCAGCGACCTGGGCCGGATGCGGCGCCAGCAGCACTTCCTCGCGTCACTGCTCGAGCGGGCGACCTCGTCGGGGGTGCTGCTGAACCCGATGCGGTTCAGGGACGTGACGCGGGCGGTGCTCGGCTCGGTGCGGGCGGACGAGGGCTTCGGCACGGACGAGCTGCTGGAACTGGGCCGGGCGATGCGGAACTTCTCCCCCTCCTCGTCCGAGTTCACGACCGTTCCGATCGGTCAGATGTCCTACCCGGTGAAGGGCATCGGCTCGACGCTGAAGTGGGACGGGCCGAAGGCGGAGCAGCTGTTCCAGGCCCTGCGCGACGACAGGCCCCTGGCGCCCGCGCACCGGCCGCGGGGCGAGACGGTGGTCCCGGTGGAGGTGGCCCCGCAGCAGATCCACGTCCAGGTGGAGAACGGCACCCGCACGGTGGGCCTCGGCCGGCGGGTGGACACGGCCCTGGCGGCGACCGGCTTCGCCACCACGCACCTGCCCCTCGACGCGCACGACCACGACGTGCGCCGCACGGTGATCCTCTACGACCCGCGCTGGGACCGCTCCGCCAAGTCCCTCGCCACGGCCCTGCCCGGCAGCGAACTGCGGCCGGTGAAGGGGCAGGGCCCGGTGCTGAAGGTGATCGCCGGGTCGGACTTCAGGAACGTGCGGAAGGTACGGGGCGAGGCGGTGGGCGGCCAGACGGAGGCGACGGTGGTACGTGGCGACGAAGCACGGTGCTGACCCACCCCTCCGGGCAGAACCGCACACCGCCGCGCGGCGGTCGGGCGGCGCCGGCTGGTCGAGCGGGGCCCGCGGCCGGTCCGGCTCGTCAGTCCTCGTAGCCCTCCGCCGCGCGCCGCTCGCGGAGTTCGCGGATCTCACGGCGGCGGGCGAGGCGGTGGGTGCGGCGGATCTGGGCCTCCTGGTAGCGGCGCTTGTCGCGCTCGGTCTCCGGGAGGACCGGCGGGACCCGGCGGGGCTTGCCGTCGGCGTCGACCGCGGCGAAGACCAGGTAGGCGGAGCCGACCTGGGTGGCCGGGGCGGACTCGTTCCAGCGCTCGGCCAGGACCCGGACGCCGATCTCCATCGAGGACCGGCCGGTCCAGTTGACCTGGGCCTTCACATGGACCAGGTCGCCCACGCGGACCGGCTCCAGGAAGGCCATCTCGTCCATGGACGCGGTGACCGCGGGGCCCCCGCTGTGCCGGCCGGCCACCGCGCCCGCGGCGTCGTCGACCAGCTTCATGATCACGCCGCCGTGCACCGTGCCCAGCAGGTTCGTGTCGTTGTGGGTCATGATGTGGCTGAGCGTGGTCCGGGACGCGGACGTGGGCTTGCCGGGGATGTCCGGGGTGCCCGACTCCACTGCGGTGGCCTGGTCTGTCATGGCCCCCACCTTATGCCGAGGCGACATTCGCGATATTTGTGTCGGGTTCGCAACAGCGGGGCCCTGATTTTTCGACAGGCCTTGTAAGACACCTGGTCGAGCCCGGCACACTGGGGCCCATGAATGACTGGCCCGAGGGATGGTCCGACGAGAACCGCGGCCCGCGCTATGGACGCGGGAGTGCCGGCGCGCAGCCTGAGGGCGCCCGTGTGATGCGACAGGTCCGGCGTGGTCCGGCGGGCCCGCCCGGCCAGGGCGGCTACGGGGCGCCCGGCCCGGCGGCGCCGCCGTACGGCGCGGCGGTCCCGCAGCAGCCGTCGTACGTCGACGGCCGGGGACACGGCGCCGGCTACGACGAGTACGACAGCGGCTACAACACGGGCCAGGTCTACGGCGGTGGCCCCGGCGGGCCGGCAGGCACGGCCGGCCGGGGCCCGCGGCCCGCGCCGAACTGGCGGCGCCGCATCAAGTGGACCGCGATATCCCTGGCCACCGTGCTGGTCGTCACCTCGGTGGCGACCTACTTCTGGGCCGACTCCAAGCTGCACCGCGACGTCGACCTGTCGAAGGTCATCGACCGGCCGGAGGCGGGCCAGGGCACCAACTACCTGATCGTCGGCTCCGACAGCCGCAAGGGCATGACGGCCGAGGACAAGAAGAAGCTGCACACCGGCTCCGCCGAGGGCCAGCGCACCGACTCGATGATGATCCTGCACGTCGGCGACAACGGCGACACCCTGGTCTCGCTGCCGCGTGACTCGGACGTGGAGATCCCGTCGTACGTGGGCTCCACCTCCGGCAAGAGATACCAGGGCACCGGCCGCCACACGAAGCTGAACGCGGCCTACGCGGAGGACGGCCCGACGCTGCTCGTCCGCACCGTCGAGTACAACACCGGCCTGCACATCGACCACTACGTGGAGATCGGCTTCGCCGGCTTCGCGAAGATCGTCGACGCGGTCGGCGGTGTCGAGATCAACATCGACAAGGGCTTCAAGGACAAGTACTCGGGTGCCGACTTCAAGGCCGGCAAGCAGACCCTGAACGGCGAGCAGGCCCTCGCCTTCGTCCGCACCCGGCACGCCTTCGCGGCGTCCGACCTCCAGCGCACCAAGAACCAGCAGAAGTTCCTGTCGGCACTGGCCCATCAGGTGGCCACCCCGTCGACGGTGCTGAACCCGTTCAAGTTCTACCCGACCATGGGCGCCGGCCTTGACTCCCTCACCGTCGACAAGGACATGGGCCTGTGGGACCTGGCCTCCATGTTCTGGGCCATGAAGGGCGTCAGCGGCGGTGACGGCACATCCATGAACATGCCGATCTCCGGCTCGACGGGCGGCAACCTCGTCTGGGACAAGGCGAAGGTCAAGACGCTGGTGAACGAGCTGAACAACGACGAGAAGGTCACGGTCTCCGGCGACTAGGAACGCGCACGGCCGAGGGCACCCGGCAGGTGCCCTCGGCGGCCGGCTCAGCGGCGGTGCCGGCTCAGGGCCGGCTCAGGGCCGGCTCAGGGCCGGTTCAGGGCCGGTTCACATCGTGACGCCCGCCATCGCCCGGCACATCTGCGCGCAGCGGCGACACGCCTCCGCGCAGCGCATCATCTGCTGGTCGTCCGGCATGGACATACACGCCTCGGCGCACATGTCGCAGGCCTTGGCGCACATCGCGCACATCTCCTGGGACATGGGCGAGCGCCGCATCATCATGTCGGCGCACATGCGGGTCATCTCCGAGCAGTCCATCAGGGCGCGCATGATCTGCATCTGGGCCTGACCGCCCATCTGCATGCAGGAGCTCATGGTCTGCTCGCACATCGTGTGCGCCGTCATGCACGCCTCGACGCAGTCCTGCATCTCCTTGCTCATCGCTCCCATGGCGGGCTGGGTTCCGGGTGCGGTCATGGTTCCTCCTCGGAGGCAGGGGTGCCCGGGTCCGGGCTCCGTGTGCTTCCGTCCTACGCCCGACCCACGGGTACTGCCATTCCTGCCGGGGCTTCCCGCCGGCTCCTCGGCGTCGCGCCCACGGTCCGGTCACGGAAAACGGAAGGCGCCCCTCGGGGCCCTTCCTTCCGCAGCCTCGCAGCCTCGCAGCCTCGCAGCCGGCGACCGCCCGGCCGCTACGGCAGGTTCCTTGCCATCACGATCCGCTGGACTTGGTTCGTGCCCTCATAAATCTGCGTGATCTTCGCGTCGCGCATCATCCGCTCCACCGGGTAGTCACGGGTGTAGCCGTAACCGCCCAGCAGCTGGACCGCGTCCGTGGTGACCTCCATCGCGACGTCGGAGGCGAAGCACTTCGCCGCCGCGCCCTGGAAGGTGAGGTCGCTGTCGCCGCGCTCGGAGGCGGCCGCGGCCTGGTAGGTGAGGGCGCGGGCGGCGGCGATCTTCATGGCCATGTCGGCGAGCATGAACTGGATGCCCTGGAAGTCGGCGATCGGCTTGCCGAACTGCTTGCGCTCCTGGACGTACCCCTTGGCGTAGTCGAGGGCGCCCTGGGCGACGCCGAGGGCCTGGGCGGCGATGGTGATGCGGGTGTGGTCCAGCGTCTTCATCGCCGTGGCGAAGCCGGTGCCCTCCGCGCCGATCATGCGGTCGGCGGGGACGCGGACGTTGTCGAAGTAGACCTCGCGGGTCGGGGAGCCCTTGATGCCGAGCTTCTTCTCCGGGGCGCCGAAGGAGACGCCCTCGTCGGACTTCTCGACGACGAAGGCGGAGATGCCCCTGGAGCGCTTCGAGGGGTCGGTCACGGCCATGACCGTGTAGTACTCCGAGACGCCCGCGTTGGTGATCCAGCGCTTCACGCCGTTGAGGATCCAGTGGTCGCCGTCGCGGACCGCCTTGGTCTTCATGCCGGCCGCGTCGGAGCCCGCCTCCGGCTCGGAGAGGCAGTACGAGAACATCCCGTCCCCCTTGGCCAGGGGCGAGAGGTACTTCTTCTTCAGGTCCTCGGAGCCGGAGAGGATCACAGGGAGGGAGCCCAGCTTGTTCACGGCCGGGATGAGGGAGGAGGACACACAGGCCCGCGCCACCTCCTCGATCACGATCACCGTGGCGAGCGCGTCGGCGCCCGCGCCGCCGTACTCCTCGGGGACGTGCACGGCGTGCAGGTCATTGGCCACGAGGGCGTCGTGCGCCTCCTGCGGGAAGCGGGCCTCCTCGTCCACCGCCGCGGCGTACGGCGCGATCTTCGCCTCGACCAGCGAGCGGACGGCGTCACGGAGCATGTCGTGCTCCTCGGACGGGCGGTACAGGTCGAAGTCAGCCGATCCGGCCACGGTTTCTCACGCTCCAACGCTAATTACCGTTAAGTAACACAAAGTTTAGGGGTCGACCAGCGGCACGCCTACGTGAGCTTGGCGACAGCGGGGAGGCTGCCCATCCCAGCGCCCCCCGAAGCCCCGTGGCGCGCCTTGGCTATGCTCGGGCCCGCACCCGACGCGTACCCCCCTGGAGCACCCATGAGCCTCAAGATCACCGTGATCGGCACCGGTTATCTCGGCGCCACGCACGCCGCGGCCATGGCCGAACTCGGTTTCGAGGTGCTGGGCCTGGACGTCGTACCGGAGAAGATCGCCAAACTGGAGCGCGGCGAGACCCCGATGTACGAGCCGGGGCTCGAGGAGTTGCTGAGGAAGCATGTCGCGGGCTTCGAGGGTTCCTCGGGCCGGCTGCGGTTCACCCAGGACTGGGCCGAGGTCGGCGCGTTCGGCGACGTCCACTTCCTGTGCGTGAACACCCCGCAGCGGCACGGGGAGTACGCGGCCGACATGGCGTACGTGAACGCGGCCGTCGCGTCCCTCGCCCCGCACCTGACCGGCCCGGCGCTCGTCGTCGGCAAGTCCACCGTGCCCGTGGGCTCCGCCGACCGTCTCGCCGCCTACCTGGCCGAGCACGCGCCGGCCGGCGCCGACGCCGAGCTGGCCTGGAACCCGGAGTTCCTGCGGGAGGGCTTCGCCGTCGAGGACACGCTGCACCCGGACCGGATCGTGGTCGGGGTGCGCAGCGAGCGGGCGGAGAAGCTGCTGCGCGAGGTGTACGCCACCCCCGTCGCCGGGGGCACGCCGTTCGTCGTCACCGACTTCCCGACGGCGGAGCTGGTGAAGACCGCCGCGAACTCCTTCCTGGCAACCAAGATCTCCTTCATCAACGCCATGGCGGAGGTGTGCGAGGCCGCGGGCGGTGACGTCGCCAGGCTGGCGGAGGCCATCGGGTACGACGACCGGATCGGGAAGAAGTTCCTGCGGGCCGGCATCGGCTTCGGCGGGGGCTGCCTGCCCAAGGACATCCGGGCCTTCATGGCGCGCGCCGGCGAGCTGGGTGTCGACCAGGCGCTGACCTTCCTGCGCGAGATCGACTCCATCAACATGCGCCGCCGCGGCCAGATGGTCGAGCTGACCCGCGAGGTGCTCGGCGGCGGCTCCTTCCTGGGCCGGCGGGTCGCGGTGCTCGGCGCGACCTTCAAGCCCGACTCGGACGACGTGCGGGACTCCCCCGCGCTGAACGTGGCCGGCCAGATCCACCTCCAGGGCGGCCAGGTCACCGTGTACGACCCGAAGGGCATGGACAACGCCCGCCGGGTCTTCCCGACGCTCGGCTACGCCGACTCGGCGCTGGAGGCGGTCCGGGGCGCGGACGTCGTCCTGCACCTCACCGAGTGGCGGGAGTTCCAGGAGCTGGACCCGGCCGCGCTGGGCGAGGTCGCGACGGGACGGGTGATCCTCGACGGCCGCAACACCCTCGACCCGGAGCTGTGGCGGCGGGCCGGCTGGACCTACCGGGCGATGGGGCGCCCGACCGCCTGACGGAGAGAGCCGCCCGGCCGGGGACAGGTGACGCCGGTTCGGCCGAGGCTCAGTCGGCCGAACCGGCGTCTGCACGCATTCTGCACCACCGGGCCGCCGGCCGGTCACGGAACGTCCTGTGGATCACCGGCTTTACGCCCCCTTGGCCCGGTAACGGCGCATCTTCGCGCGCGCTCCGCACACTTGCATCGAGCACCAGCGGCCGCGTCCGGCCGGGCTGCGGTCGTAGTACGCCCAGTGGCAGGTGTCGGCCTCGCAGGCCTTGAGCCGGGTCCAGGTGCCCGCCACCAGCGCCTCGGCGACGGCCGCCGCGACGCGGGAGAGGAGGGGGGCCGCGTCGGCCGGGGCGAGGGCCGCGGAGCCGTCCCGCTCGTCGACCGCCACCAGCAGCGGGGCCCGGGCCAGCAGTGCGCCGAGGGGGGTCACCGCGCGGTGGGGCGGGTGTCCGGCATGGGCGAGCAGCGCGGCGCGCAGGGACTCGCGCAGTTCCCGGGCCGACGGCAGCTCGTCCTCACCTATCCCGAAGCGCGCCCGTATCTCCCCGCTGTCGAGTTCGTCGGCGCCCGACCCGATGTCCAGGGTGTTCACCAGCGACTCGACCAGCGCGAGGCTCCCCGGGGCGGCCGATCTCTCACTCATGTCTGCACGTTACCTCCCGAATTCGCTTGCGGCGTTACCCCAGATACGCGAGCATGCGGTAACCATTACCGGTTACTCGCTTCTATGGGTAACACGGCACTGCCGTCTTCGAGGAGGAAGTCATGGCTCTCGCCGAACTGGGCGCTGTCGTCCTGGACTGTCCGGACCCCCGCGCGCTGGCCGGTTTCTACGCCCAGGTCCTGGGTGGCGGGATCGAGGGGGAGGGCGACTGGGTGAACCTGAAGGTGCCCGGCGGACAGTCGCTGGCCTTCCAGGCGGCGCCGGGTTTCGTGGCGCCTGAGTGGCCCTCGCCCGAGCATTCGCAGCAGTTCCACCTGGACCTGACCGTCGACGACCTGGACGCGGCCGAGGAGGCCGTGCTGGCGCTCGGCGCGAAGCCGCTGGACACCGATGACCGCTCGCGTACCTTCCGGGTTTACGCGGACCCGGCCGGGCACCCGTTCTGCCTCTGCGCCGGCTGATCACAGGGAGGGCTCATGCCTGCCGTCGTACGTTTCCGCTCCGTCGTGCTCGACTGCCCCGACCCGCACGCCCTCGCCGCCTTCTACGCGGGACTCCTCGGCGGCACACCGCACGCCGAGGAGCCGGACGACGAGTCCGACTGGGTGGTCCTGGAGGTCCCGGGCGGGCCGCGGATCGCCTTCCAGCGGGCGGCCGACCACGTGCCGCCGGAGTGGCCCCGGGCCGACCGGAACTCCCAGCAGTTCCACCTCGACCTGGACGCCGGGTCGACGTGGGAGGAGATCGACGCGGCCCACGACAGGGCACTGGCGCTGGGCGCGCGTCCGCTGGACCTGGAGGACCGGGAGAAGAAGGACTTCCAGGTGTACGCCGACCCGGCCGGGCACCCGTTCTGCCTGTGCCGGATCGAGCACGGCTGACCGGCCGGTCCCCGGGGCCCGTCGCCGGACGGGCCCTACCCGTTGGGCCCCCGTCGGGGCGGCGGCGCCAAAGTCGCGAGTGCCGGACAGGCCGGCGCGCTCCCGCCCGCCGCCCTCGGGGTCCCGCTCAGCCGTCGGGGTCCCGCTCAGCCGTCGAGGCCCACTCAGCCGTCGAGTTCCTCGATGGTCGCGTTCGACGGTCCCCGCGTGGCCTGCTGGGCGCGGGCCACGTCCTCCGCCGCGCCCAGTACCCGTAGCGCGTTCTTCCAGGTCAGCTTGGCCAGGTCGGACTTCGACCAGCCGCGGTCCAAGAGCTCGGCGATGAGGTTCGGGTAGCCGGAGACGTCGTCCAGGCCGTCCGGGGTGAAGGCGGTGCCGTCGTAGTCGCCGCCGATGCCGAGGTGGTCGACGCCGGCGACCTCGCGCATGTGGTCGAGGTGGTCGGCCACCGTGGCCGCCGTGGCGACCGGGCGCGGGTTGCGCTCCTCGAAGGCGCGGTGCACCTTCATCGCCTCGGCGGTGGTGTCGAGGTGGTGGAAGCCGTGGGCGCGCATGTTGTCGTCGGCCGCGGCCGTCCAGTCCACGGCCGCCTGGAGCACGAACTTGGGTACGAACGTCACCATCGCCACGCCGCCGTTCGCGGGCAGCCGCCCGAGGACGTCGTCCGGGATGTTGCGCGGGTGGTCGCACACGGCCCGGGACGAGGAGTGGGAGAAGATCACCGGCGCGGAGGACGTGTCCAGCGCGTCCCGCATCGTCGTCGCCGCCACGTGGGAGAGGTCGACCAGCATGCCGAGCCGGTTCATCTCCCGCACGACCTCGCGGCCGAAGACCGACAGGCCGCCGACGTTCGGCTCGTCCGTCGCCGAGTCCGCCCACGCCACGTTGTCGTTGTGGGTGAGGGTCAGGTACCGGACGCCGAGCGTGTACAGGCCGCGCAGGGTGCCGAGGGAGCCGCCGATCGAGTGGCCGCCCTCCGCGCCCATGAGGGAGGCGATACGGCCGTCCCGGCGGGCCGTCTCCATGTCGGCGGCGGTCAGCGCGGGGGCCAGGTCGGCCGGGTAGCGGGCCAGCAGCTGCCGTACGCAGTCGATCTGCTCCAGGGTCGCCGGGACCGGGTCGGGCAGGTCGGACCGGACGTACACCGACCAGTACTGCGCGCCGACGCCGCCCGCGCGCAGCCGCGGGATGTCGGTGTGCAGGTGGGCGTTCTGGGGCCGGGCGATGTCGCGGGCGCCGAGGTCGTAGCGGACCTGCTCGCGCAGCGCCCAGGGCAGGTCGTTGTGCCCGTCGACGACCGGGAACTCGCTCAGCAGTTCCCGGGCTGCCTCCACGGAGCTCACCGCGGTCACTTCCCGAAGCCGAAGCCGGCGCCGGATCCCTCGACCTTCGAACGCAGGCGCTTGCCCTTCTCGGTGGCCTGGTCGTTCAGCTCCTGCTGGAAGTCGCGCATCCGCGCCAGCAGCTCCTCGTCGTGCGTGGCGAGGATGCGGGCGGCCAGCAGACCGGCGTTGCGCGCCCCGGCGACGGAGACGGTGGCGACCGGGACCCCGGCCGGCATCTGCACGATGGACAGCAGGGAGTCCATGCCGTCGAGGTACTTCAGCGGCACGGGTACGCCGATGACCGGCAGCGGGGTCACCGAGGCCAGCATGCCGGGCAGGTGGGCGGCGCCGCCCGCGCCCGCGATGATCACCTTCAGTCCTCGGTCGGCGGCCCGCTCGCCGTAGGTGATCATCTCGCGGGGCATGCGGTGGGCGGAGACGACGTCGACCTCGTACGCGATCTCGAACTCGTCGAGGGCCTTGGCGGCGGCCTCCATGACGGGCCAGTCGGAGTCCGACCCCATGACGATGCCTGCAACGGGGCTCATTCGGTGATCGTGCCTCTCAGGTAACCGGCAGCGTGACGTGCGCGCTCGAGAACGTCGTCCAGGTCGTCGCCGTAGGTGTTGACGTGCCCCACCTTGCGGCCGGGCTTCACGTCCTTGCCGTACATGTGGATCTTCAGCCGGGGGTCGCGGGCCATGCAGTGCAGGTACGCGGAGTACATGTCCGGGTAGTCCCCGCCGAGGACGTTGACCATGACCGTCCACGGGGCGCGCGGACGCGGGTCGCCGAGGGGGAGGTCCAGCACGGCCCGCACGTGGTTGGCGAACTGGCTGGTGACCGCGCCGTCCTGGGTCCAGTGGCCCGAGTTGTGCGGGCGCATCGCCAGCTCGTTGACGAGGATGCGGCCGTCACGGGTCTGGAACAGCTCGACGGCGAGGTGGCCGACGACGCCGAGTTCCTTGGCGATGGTCAGGGCCATCCGCTCGGCCTCGAGCGCGAGGTCCTCGTCGAGGCCGGGGGCGGGCGCGATCACGGTGTCGCAGACCCCGTTCACCTGCTGCGACTCCACCACCGGGTAGGCGACGGCCTGGCCGTGCGGGGAGCGTACGACGTTGGCCGCCAGCTCGCGGACGTAGTCGACCTTCTCCTCGGCGAGCACCGGGACGCCGGCCCGGAAGGGCTCGGCGGCCTCCTCGGCGGACTCGACCACCCACACGCCCTTGCCGTCGTAGCCTCCGCGGACGGTCTTGAGGACGACCGGGAAACCCTCGCCCTCCGCGGCGAAGGCGACCACGTCGTGCGGGTCGGCCACGATGCGGTGCCGCGGGCACGGGATGCCGATCGCGTCGAGCTTCGCGCGCATCACGCCCTTGTCCTGGGCGTGCACCAGCGCTTCGGGCCCGGGGCGCACGGGGATGCCGTCCGCCTCCAGCGCCCTGAGGTGCTCGGTGGGTACGTGTTCGTGATCGAAGGTGATCACGTCGCAGCCCCGTGCGAACGCGCGCAGCGTCTCCAGGTCGCGATAGTCGCCGACGACGACATCGTTCACGACCTGCGCCGCGGAGTCCTGAGGGGTGTCACTGAGGAGCTTGAACCTGATGCCCAACGGGATGCCCGCTTCGTGCGTCATACGCGCGAGCTGGCCACCGCCGACCATGCCGACTACCGGGAACGTCACGCCCCTAGGGTATCGGCCGCGCCGGGGTGGCCGGATTCCGCGTCTCTTACCCGGCGCTTTCCTGGTTCTTTCCGGCCCCGTACCCCGTCCGCAGGAAACCTCGCAGGGGGCCGGATAGCATGGCGGGGTCGGCGAAACCTACGGACGGGAGCCTCCACGACCATGGAACGTGGTTCCTCGGGGCTGCACCGGCTCGTACGCGAGGTCGCCAAGTTCGGCGCCGTCGGCGGCGCGGGCATCCTTGTCAACCTCGGTGTCTTCAACCTCGTACGGCACGTCACCGACCTCCAGGTCGTCCGGGCGAGCGTGATCGCCACCGTGGTGGCCATCGCCTTCAACTACGTCGGCTTCCGCTACTTCGCCTACCGCGACCGCGACAAGAGCGGCCGCACCCGGGAACTCACACTGTTCCTGCTGTTCAGCGCGGTGGGCCTGGTGATCGAGAACGGCGTTCTGTACCTGGCCACGTACGGTTTCGGCTGGGACAGCCCGCTGCAGAGCAACGTCTTCAAGTTCGTCGGCATCGGGGTCGCGACCCTGTTCCGCTTCTGGTCCTACCGCAGCTGGGTCTTCAAGGCCCTCCCGGCCCGCGAGACCGTGACCGGCGCGGAATCGATCCTCGTGGCGGAGCCGGCGCAGCCCCGCCCCACGCAGCGGGTCCCGTAGCCGGAACCCGGCCCGTCCGGCCGTGCCCGAACGGCGGCCGGCCCGCAGCAGCTCCAGGCCCGCCCACCGACCGTCCGGACCCGCGGGCCCGGCACGCCGCTAACGGACCGTCGGGTTCTCCTCGGCCGGTTTCCTGAGCGGCGGGGTCCGGGACAGGAACAGGCCGAAGACCGGCGGCTGGGCCTGCAGCAGCTCCAGGCGTCCCCCGTCGGCCTCCGCCAGGTCACGGGCCACCGCCAGGCCGATCCCCGTCGAGTTCCGCCCGCTGATGGTCCGCTCGAAGATGCGGGCGCCCAGGTCGGCGGGGACGCCGGGGCCCTCGTCGGTGACCTCCACGACGGCCTGGTTGCCGGTGACGCGGGTGCGCAGGGCGACCGTGCCGCCGCCGTGCATGAGCGAGTTCTCGATCAGTGCCGCCAGCACCTGGGCCACCGCCCCCGGGGTGCCGACCGCCTGGAGGTGCCGCTTGCCCGAGCTGACGATCGCCCGGCCCATGCTGCGGTAGGCGGGGCGCCACTCGGCGAGCTGCTGCTGGATGACCTCGTCGAGGTCGAACGTGACGGCGGAGCCGGTGCGCGGGTCGCGGGAGTTCGTCAGCAGCCGCTGCACCACGTCCGTCAGGCGTTCCACCTGGGTCAGCGCGACGTTCGCCTCTTCCTTCACCGTGTCCGGGTCGTCGGTGAGGGTGATCTCCTCCAGCCGCATCGACAGCGCGGTCAGCGGCGTGCGCAGCTGGTGGGAGGCGTCGGCGGCGAGCCGGCGCTCGGCGGTGAGCATCCGGGCGATGCGCTCGGCGGAGGAGTCCAGCACGTCGGCGACCCGGTCCAGCTCGGGCACCCCGTACCGCTTGTGCCGGGGGCGCGGGTCGCCGGAGCCGAGGCGTTCGGCGGTCTCCGCCAGGTCGGTCAGCGGGGACGCGAGCCGGTTGGCCTGGCGCACCGCGAGCAGTACGGCGGCGACCACCGCGAGCAGCGCCACCAGCCCGATGATCAGCAGCGTCCGGCCGACCTCCCGGGTCACCGCCGAGCGGGGCTCCTGGACGGTGACCGTCTCGCCCTCCTCACCGACCTGGGTCGAGTGAATCACGTCGCCCTGCGGCCTGGCGCCGACCTCGATCGGCGGACGGCCGGGCATGCGGATCACCGCGTACTGGCCCTTGGTGACCTGGTTGTGCAGGAGTGCGGCGGTGACGTCCTGCTCGCCGAGGATCCGGCTGTCCACGATGCTGGCCAGCCGGACCGCCTCGGAGTCCACCCGCTCCTGCGCGCTGTTGCTGATCGTCCGGGTCTCGACGATGACGAGCGACACACCGAAGACGGCGATCACGACCAGGACGACGGCGAGGGTGGACTGAATGAGACGACGACGCACGGGGGCCCTCCGGGCAACGGCTTACGACGACCAGTGTGCCCGGGGCGCCTCGTGACCCCGGGGACGGGCAGCGCCCCGAAAGGGCTCCCGGGCTCGAAGGCGGTCCGGCAACCCCGCTCAGCTCTTCTCGAACCGGAAGCCGACCCCCCGCACCGTGGCGATGTACCGGGGGTTGGCGGCGTCGTCGCCGAGTTTCTTGCGCAGCCACGAGATGTGCATGTCCAGCGTCTTGGTCGACGACCACCACGTCGTGTCCCACACCTCGCGCATCAGCTGGTCCCGGGTGACGACCCGGCCCGCGTCCCGCACGAGCACCCGCAGCAGGTCGAACTCCTTCGCGGTGAGCTGGAGCTCCTCGTCGCCCATCCACGCCCGGTGCGACTCGACGTCGATGCGCACCCCGTGCGTCGCGGGCGGCTGCTGCGGCTCGGCGGCGCCGCGCCGGAGCAGGGCCCGGACCCGGGCGAGCAGTTCGGCGAGCCGGAACGGCTTGGTGACGTAGTCGTCGGCGCCCGCGTCCAGGCCGACGACGGTGTCCACCTCGTCGGCACGCGCGGTCAGGATGAGGATCGGCACGGTGTGCCCCTCGGCACGCAGCCGGCGGGCGACCTCGAGGCCGTCCATGCCGGGCAGGCCCAGGTCCAGCACGACCAGGTCGACGCCGCCCTGCATTCCGGCGTCGAGCGCGGTGGGTCCGTCCTCGCGCACCTCGACCTCGTAACCTTCCCGGCGCAGTGCGCGGGCCAGCGGCTCCGAGATGGACGCGTCGTCCTCGGCGAGCAGTACACGGGTCATGAGCTGATGGTAGTCCGGTTGCGCGCATGGCTGGGGTGTGATCGGAGCCAGGGATTCTTACCTTCGGGCACAGTGGTACGAACCTATAGCCGAAAGGTGCGACGCGGGAAGACACCTTCGAAACCGGTGCCCTGGTTCCGCTGACACCTGTGATCCGTGTCTCAAGTCCTTCCATATCCGGCAGTGTCGTGACGTACAGTGATCTGGAACGCCTGTAGCACACAGGGGACCTTTGGCGGGCACTCGCGCTGAAGGTCTCTTTTGTGTGCGGGCCGGCCCCTCCGCCGGCCCTGGAAGGAATGACCTCTGGCCGGGCTCCGGACGCGTCACCGCGTCGGGGGTGTGGATCCCGGTGGTCGCCGTCCGCCGCTCCGCGATCCGGTGCGGACTCCCCTCGGGCGTGGGGGGGGGTGGACGACCGATCCCGCCGGTGCCGGCCGACTCCCCCACCGGGCGCGCACGCTCCAGCCGACGCGTCCCGACCAACAAGGAACGACCATGGCGTCCAGCCTGACGAAGGACTCGGTCCGCCCGGGCACCCCCGGTTCCGAGAAGACCTTCTTCGGCCACCCCCGCGGCCTGGCCACCCTCTTCATGACCGAGATGTGGGAGCGGTTCTCCTACTACGGCATGAAGGCCCTGCTCCCGCTGTACCTGGTGGCACCGGGCGGCCTGCACATGAGCGCGGCCACCGCGACCGCGATCTACTCGGTGTACCTGTCCCTGGTGTACCTGCTCGCCCTGCCGGGCGGCTGGTTCGCCGACCGTGTCCTCGGTCCCCGCAAGACGGTCGCCGTGGCCGGCGCGGTCATCATGCTGGGCCACCTCACGCTGGCCCTGCCGAACGCGGGCACCTTCTTCGCCGGTCTGGGCCTGGTCGCCATCGGCTCCGGTCTGCTGAAGGCCAACATCTCCACGATGGTCGGGCACCTGTACGACGGCCCGGACGACCCTCGCCGCGACGGTGGCTTCACGCTCTTCTACATCGGCATCAACCTGGGCGCCTTCGCCGCGCCGCTGGTCATCGGCACCGTCGGTGAGAACTACAACTGGCACCTGGGCTTCGCGCTGGCCGCGCTCGGCATGGCCCTCGGCCTGGCCCAGTTCCTGCTGGGCACCCGCCACCTGAGCTCGCGCTCGGACATCGTGCCGACCCCGCTGCCGGCCGAGGAGAAGAAGGCCACCCTGACCAAGTCCGCCCTGTGGGCGGGTGTCGCGGTCGTCTTCTACGCGATCGTCGGCTTCTCCGGCGTGTACACGCTGAACTGGCTGCTGGTCCCGATCACGATCGCCGGTCTGGTCATCCCGGTGCTGGTCATCGCCCGGATCAAGCGGGACAAGGACCTCGACCGCCCCGAGCAGGCGAAGATGACCGCGTACATCTGGTTCTTCGTCGCCGCCGCCGTGTTCTGGATGATCTACGACCAGGGCGGCTCGACGGTGTCCCTGTTCGCCGAGGCCTCGGCGAAGAACACCGTCTTCGGCTGGGAGTTCCCGGTCTCCTGGTACCAGTCGGTCAACCCGGTCATGATCATGGCCTTCGCGCCGGTGTTCGCCTGGGCCTGGCTGGCGCTCGCCCGCCGCGGCAAGGAGCCGAGCACCGCGGTGAAGTTCGCGATGGGCCTGGTCCTGATCGGCGCGTCCTTCTTCCTGTTCCTCGCCCCGCTGGGGATCGCCGACGGCGGTCACAAGGCGGCCGCGATGTGGCTGGTCGGCGTCTACTTCGTGCAGACCGTCGGCGAGCTGCTGCTCTCCCCGGTCGGCCTGTCGGTCACCACGAAGATGGCGCCCGCGAAGTACGCCTCCCAGATGATGGGCGTCTGGTTCCTGGCCGTCACCGCCGGTGACGCCACGACCGGTCTGCTCTCCCTCGCCGGCGTCGACCTCAACAAGACCGGCGTCGTGGCCCTGGAGGCCGCCCTCGCCGTGCTCGCCGGCGCGGCGGTGTGGATGTACCGCAGGAAGGTCAGGGAACTCATGGGCGACGTCCACTGACGACGCGCGGCACAGGCACTTCGGCGGGAGGGCCTCCAGGGCGAGGGCGAGGGGGTTGCGTGTGGCACCCGACGCGAAGCGGGTCTCGCCCAGGCCGGTGATGGCCGCACGGCCGGAGAGG
>NZ_JBEXLP010000055.1:0-49352 GCF_040610035.1 Streptomyces sp. NPDC004542 | reverse complement strand
GCGGCGGGACGGCGCGGTGATGCTGCGGGAGGGCCGGTTCGGCCCGCGGGTGGTCGTGGGCGCGGTCGCCGTGCTGTCCGTGGACGCGTGGCGGGTGCGGGCGGCGCTGGAATCGGCGGCGCGCGGTGGCCGGCCCGGGGCGGTGTTCGATGCCCTGGCCTGAGGCGATGACGCCGGTCCGGATGCGCCGGGTGGCGGTGATCGTGCCGGAGGCGGCCCTGCGGGACGCGCTGGTGCGGATCGCCGAGGCGGGATGCGTGGAGCTGGACCGGGCCGAGGAGGCGGCTGCGGGAGCGGCGGCGGTACGGCTGCGGCGGCTGCGGGGACGTGCCCCCACGGCCGGTGCGGAGGACACCGTATCCGCCGTCCTGGCCGCGGACCTGCCCGACCTCGACCTGCTCGAGGCGCGGCGCAGCGTCGGACTGCTCGCGGGCGAAGCCCAGTTGGAGGAGCGCGCGGAGGGCGCCGTACGACGCGGGGAGGTGGCCGCGCTGGCCGGGTGGTGCCCGGCCGCCGAGGTGCCCCGGGTGGCGGGCCGGCTGGCCGCCGCCGGCGGCGCGCTGGTGCCGCTGCCGTCACCGCGCGGCACTGATCCGCCGACGCTGCTGCGGCCGGGCGGACCCGTCTCCTTCACCCCCCTGGTGACGGCCTACGGGACACCGGCCTATGCGGACCTCGACCCGTCGTGGCCGGCGGGCCTCGCCTACGTCGCGATGTTCGGGATCATGTTCGGTGACGTGGGGCACGGGGCGCTGCTGTTGCTCGGCGCGTTCGCGCTGCGCCTCGGGCGGCCCCGCCGGCTGGCCCGGCTCAGGCGTCTGTGGCCGTTCCTGGCGGGCGCCGGAGCGGCCGCCGTGCTCGCGGGCTTCGCTTACGGAGAGTTCTTCGGGCCGACCGGGCTGCTGCCGGTGCTGTGGCTGAACCCGCTGGACAGTCCCGCACGCCTGCTGGCCGCCGCCGTGGTCCTCGGGGCGGGACTGCTCGCGGTCGCGCACGCGGCCGGCGCGGTCAACCGGGTCCGGGAGAGCGGCTGGGGCTCGGCGTTGTGGGCGGCGTCCGGCTGCGCCGGGCTGCTGTTCTACGTGGGGCTGGCGCTGGCCGCGGCCGGCCTGCTCCTGCACCGGCCGCCCGCCGCCGTCACCGGGGCCGTGCTCGCCGTCATGGGGCTGGCCCTGGTGGCCGTCGGCCTGTTCCAGGCCACGAGGGGCGGCGGCGCCGGATATGCCGAGACAATCGTACGAATGTTCGATGTCGTCGTGCGGACGGGTACCAACACCCTGTCCTTCGCCCGGCTCGCGGCCTTCGGCCTCACCCACGCCGCGCTCGCCGACCTGGTGTGGCGCGGCACCACGGGCCTGGCCGGGCGCGGTGCCGCGGGGATCGCGGGGGCGGTGCTGCTGTTCGCCGTCGGCACGGTCCTCTCGTTCGGCCTGGAGGCCCTGGTGGCCGGTGTGCAGGCCTTGCGGCTGGAGTTCTACGAACTCTTCTCCCGGCTCTTCGAGGCGGAAGGCCGACCGTTCCGTCCGTGGCACGTTCCCCCGGCGGAACCTGCCGACAGCACTACGAAGGTGATGCCATGCTCACCTGGCTGATCGTCCTGCCGGTCCTGGCCGCGGTGCTCGGCGCCGTACGGCTGCTGCGGCGGCGCCGGACCAGACACGCCTTCCGCTGGCTGCTGGCCACGAACCTCGCCCTGCTCGGCTGCGCGTGCGCCGTCCTCGGATCCGCGCTCGCGGGCCCGGCTCAGGCGTCGGCGCAGGCCGCCACGCCCGGTGCGGTCAACGGGTCCGCTCTGATCGGGGCCGCCATCGCGGTGGCCGGAGCCTCGATCGGGGCCGCCATCGCGGTCGCCTACACGGGCGCCGCGGCCCTGGCGGCGCTGAGCGAGCGGCCGGAGATGTTCGGCCGGGCGATGGTGATCGTCGGTCTGGCCGAGGGCATCGCCGTGTACGGCCTGGTGGTCGCGATCCTGCTGATCGGAAAGGCGTGAGGATGGGCACCGTGGCCGCCATCGGCACCTGGACCGGCGTGTGCGGTCTGGCGCTGGCCGGGGTCGACGTGCTGGTCGCCGAGGACCCGGACGCCGTCCGCCGCAGCTGGCGCGCGCTCCCGGACACGGTCGCCCTGGTGATCCTCACCGCCGAGGCCGCCGAGGCGCTGGACGCCGGGGCGACGGCGCCCGGCCCGGCCCGGCCGCTGACGGTGGTGATGCCCCGATGACCACGTCCGTGGACGCACTGGATCCCGTCCGCGCCGAGCTGCTGCGCGCGGCACGGGCCTCGGCCGACGCCGTCCTGGACCGGGCGAGGGCCGACGCGGAGGAGATCCTGCGCGCGGCACGGCGTACCGCCGATGAGGTGCTCGCCCGGGCCCGGGCCGACGGCGCCGCCGACGGCGCCGCCGGCGCGGCCCGGGTGCGGGTGCGAGCGGTGCAGGACGCGTGGGCGGTGGAACTCGCGGCGCGCGCCGAGGCCTACGCCGGACTCGGGGCCGCCGTCCGCGCGGGCGTGCGCCGAGCGCTGGCGCAGGGTGCCGTACCGCGGGAGCGGCTCGCCGAGGCGGCGCGGGCGCTGCTGGGCACACGGGCGCGGGTCACGGATGCCGCAGGGGGCGGAGTGACCGCCGAGGTGCCCGGCCGGCGGGTCGACCTCTCGGCGGACGCCTTCGCCGACCGTGCCGTGGAGCGGCTCGGTGCGCGGGCCGAGACGCTGTGGGGGCCGTCGTGACGCCGTCGGGAGGCCCGGAGGCGGGCCCGCGGGCCACGCGCGCCGGTGCGGGCCCCCTCCCGGTGTCCCGCTCCCGGGTCCTGCGCGTCGCCGGCCCCCTGGTGGAGATCGCCTGTCCCTCCTCCGTCGCCATGCACGACCTGGTGGTGCTCGGCGCCGCCCGGCTGCCGGGCGAGGTGGTCGCCATCCACGGCGACACCGCCACCGTCGAGGCGTACGAGTACACGGGTGGACTGGCCCCCGGGCATCCTGCGGAGCCCCGGGGGCATCCGCTGACGGTGCGCCTGGCCCCGGACCTGCTCGGCGGCGTGTACGACGGCCTGTTGCGTCCGCTGGCCGGCGCCGGCGACCTGCTCACCGCCGGCGGACCGGGTGCGGCGCCGCAGCCGCGCCGTTGGCCGTTCGCACCACGGGTGGCCGAGGGCACGCGGGTCGCGGCCGGGGAGGTGCTGGGGGACATCGGGGCGAGCGTGCCGCTGCGGCTCCTGGTGCCCGCGGACCGCTCGGGCGAGGTGACCCGGCTCGCGGCGGCGGGCGAGCACTCCGCCGACGCGGTGCTCGCGGCGGTGGGCGGGCACGAGGTGCGGATGGCGCAGTTCTGGCCCGTGCGCAGGCCTCGGCCGGTGGCGCGGCGGCTGCCCGCGGACCTGCCGTTGAACACCGGGCAGCGGGCCGTCGACCTGCTCTTCCCGGTGGCGCGCGGCAGCACGGTCGCCGTGCCGGGCGGCTTCGGCACCGGCAAGACCCTGCTGTTGCAGCAGATCGCCAAGTGGTGCGACGCCGACGTGATCGTCTACGTCGGCTGCGGCGAGCGCGGCAACGAGATGGCGGACGTCATCGAGGAACTGGCCGAGCTGACCGATCCGCGGACCGGGGGCCGGCTGGCGGACCGGACGGTGACGATCGCGAACACCTCCAACATGCCGATGATGGCCCGTGAGGCGAGTGTGCACACGGGGGCGACGGTCGCCGAGTACTTCCGTGACATGGGCCTGGACGTCGTCCTGATCGCCGACTCGACCTCCCGCTGGGCGGAGGCCCTGCGCGAGTTCGCCTCCCGCATGGGCGAACTCCCCGCCGAGGAGGGCTATCCGGCGGGGCTCGCCTCCCAGCTGGCCGCGTTCTACGAGCGCGCCGCCGCGGTGCGCACCCTCGGCGGCGCGACCGGCTCCGTCACGGTGATCGGTGCCGTGTCCCCACCGGGCGGCGACCGCACGGAGCCGGTCACGGCACACACGGAACGCTTCGTGCGGTGCCTGTGGAGCCTGGACCGCGATCTCGCCTACGCACGGCACTATCCGGCCGTCTCCTGGGCGGAGTCCTTCTCGCGGGACGCCGCCGCACTGGCCGCCGCGCACACCCGGGCCGGCGACCCGGAATGGGCCCGGCGGCGCGGGCGGGTGGCGCGGCTGCTGGCCGAGGCGGACCGGCTGGCCGACCTCGTCGAGCTGGTCGGCAGCACGGCCCTGCCGGCCCGGGAACGGATCAGCGTGCTCGCGGGGAGACTGCTGCGGGAGGCCCTGATCCAGCAGAACGCGCTGTCACCGGCCGACGCGTACAGCGCCCCCGAGAAGACCGCGGCCCTCGTGGAGGCCGTGCTGACGGTCATCGACCGCTGTCTGGAACTGGTGGACACCGGCACCCGGGCGGACGTCGTGGAGGCGGTGGACTTCACTCCGCTGTTGCGGGCTCGCGAAACGGCCGGACCCGCACAGACCGCTCCCGTGGCGGCGGCCCGCGACACGGTGCTTGCCCGGCTCAAGGAGGCGGCATGAGCGGCCTCGCCGGCATCGAGTACACCGGGATACGGGAACTGCGCGGTCCGCTCGTGGTCGTGGAGGGCGTGCACGGGGTCGGCTGGGACGAGTTCGCCACGATCCTCCTCGGCTCCGGTGAACGACGGCACGGGCTGGTCCTCGAGGCGGACCGGGACCTCGCGGTGGTGCAGGTCCTCGAGGACACGGCCGGCATGGACCGGACCGGCACCCGCGTCGCCTTCTCGGGCACTCCGCTGCGGATCCCGGTCGGCACCGGATGGCTGGGGCGGGTGTGCAACGGGCGGGGCGAACCCGCCGACGGCGGGCCGCCGGTGCTGGGCGGGTCGTACGCGACGGTCGGCGGGGCACCGATCAACCCGGTGCGCCGCGAACCGCCGAACGAGCCGGTGCTGACCGGTGTCGGTGCCGTGGACGTGCTGACCACGCTGGTGCGGGGCCAGAAGCTGCCGGTGTTCTCGGCGGCCGGGCTGCCCCATCTGGAACTGGCCGTGCAGATCGCGGCCCAGGCGGCCTGCGGCGGCGAGGCGTTCTGTGTCGTGTTCGCCGGGATGGGACTCACGCACGCCGACGCGGCGTTCGTCCGGGGCGGGCTGGCCGCCCGCTCCGCCGCACGGGAACTGGCGCTCCTGGTCAACACGGCCGACGACCCGGTGATCGAACGACTGCTCACCCCGCGGCTCGCCCTGACCGTAGCCGAAAGCCTGGCGTTCACCGAGGGCCGTCACGTCCTGGTGGTGATGACCGACATGACGGCCTACGCGGAGGCGCTGCGCGAGGTGTCCGCCGCGCGGGGCGAGATACCGGCCCGCCGGGCCTACCCGGGCTACCTCTACAGCGACCTCGCGTCCCTCTACGAACGCTGCGGGCGGATCAGGGGCCGCCCCGGCTCGGTGACCGTGCTGCCCGTGCTCACCATGCCGGCGGGCGACATCACCCACCCCGTTCCCGACCTGACCGGTTACATCACGGAAGGGCAGATCGTGCTGTCCGCCGAGGTGCACGCGGCCGGGGTGTACCCGCCCGTCGATCCGCTGGCCTCGCTGTCGCGTCTGATGCGCAAAGGCGCCGGGCCGGGCCGGACCCGGGCGGACCATCCTGCCGTGGCCGCGCAACTGATCGCCGCGCTGGCCCGGTCGCGGCAGGTGCGGGAACTCGCCGACCTCATCGGGCGGTCGGCACTCAGCCCCACCGACCTGCGCCACCTCGACCTCGAGGACGCCTTCCGGAACCGGTTCCTCGCCCAGGGCACGGAAGAGAACCGGTCGCTGCGGGAGTCCCTGGACCGGGCCTGGGACGCCCTGCTGACCCTGCCGCGCAGCCAGCTCGGCATGATCCCGGCGGACCTGCTCGACACGCACGCCCCGCCGCGGGACGGGGAGCCGGCGTGAGCACGCGCGGGCGCCGGGTGCGGCCGGGGCGGGCCGGGCGGCTGCGGCTTCGCCGCAACCTCGCCACCGCGCTGCGCGGAGCGGAGCTGCTGGAACGCAAGCTCCGGCTGCTGCTGGACCGGGAGCGCGCGGAACGACGGGCGGCCGAGGACGCGGGTTCGGCGTGGCGGGACGAGCTGGCCGACGCCGACACCTGGCTGGTGCGCGGGGTGCTGCTGGGCGGCGAACAGGCGCTGGCTCAGGCGGTGCCCGCGGACCGGGCGGGCGTCGGCGTCGAGTGGGCCACGCTGATGGGCGTACCCCACCCCGCGGCCGTGACCTGGACGGCCCCCGTCCCCTCCCCGGCGGAGCCGGCACCGCCCAACACCGCGCTCGCGCAGGCCCAGGCGGCCTACCGGTCCGCGGTCCGTGCCGCCGCGGAGTACGCCGCTCACCGGGCGGCCGCCGAGCTGCTCGCCGCGGAGGCCGAACGGACCCGGCAGCGGGTGCGCGCCCTGCGCCGCCGCTGGATACCCCGGCTGCAACAGGAACTGGCCGCGGTGGAGCTGGCGTTGGAGGAGGCCGAACACGAGGAAGCGGTACGCCGCCGCTGGGCCGCCGCCCACCGGACCCGGTGAGAGCGGCGCGGGCAGCGCACGCCGATGGCGGGCCCGTACCGGGGCCCGCCATGCCGTCGACCGGCGTCAGGTGCCGTGCTTGATCTCGACGTGCCTGGCCTCCGCCTTCTCGGCGCCCAGGCCTACGCTGACCGTGAGCATGCCGTCGGTGTAGTCGGCCTTGACGTCGTTCTCGTCGGCGCCGGGCGGCAGCGTCACACTGCGGCTCATCGCGCCGTAACGGATCTCGCTGCGGTTCTTCGAGACGTCCTTCTCCTCGCGCTCGGCCTGGACGGTCAGCACTCCTTCGCTGATGAAGACGTCGATGTCCTCGGGGGTCAGGCCCGGGAGCTCGGCCCGCACCACATAGCGGCCGCCCTCGGTGTAGTCCTCGATGCGGACGGTGTAGAGCTCGCTCATGGCGGGCATCCCGAACCGGGCCGGAAGGTTTTCGAACCAGTCCGGCACCTCCGGGAACGGGAACCTCTGCCTGCGCGTCAGTGTGGCCATCGCGATACCTCCTCGGCTGTGGCGCAGCCTGCCGACACCTCCAGTCCAGCGCGCGCGGGCTCCGGCCGCTGAGGCCGAACAGCCCATACCAGGGGTCCCTGAGGTCCCTGTTTTCCCGCGTGCCCGCGACCAGACTGGTGACCGGGGGACGGACGACCACCTCCGGGGCGATCACCATGTCCGAAGTCACCACCACCGACCTGTACGAAGTGACCATGGCCATGTCCTACCTCCGGGAGGACATGCTGGCCCCGGCCACCTTCAGTCTCTTCGTCCGTGACCTCCCGCCCGGCCGCGGCTTCCTGGTCGCCGCCGGACTGGAGCCCGCCCTGGACTTCCTGGCCGGCTACCGGGTGGAGCGCGCGGACGTCGAGGAGTTCGCGGCCGCGCTGCACCGACCGGTGCGGGACCTCGAACCGCTCCTCGGACTCGCCTTCGAGGGCGAGGTGCGCGCCGTGCCGGAGGGCCGAGCGGTGTTCCCCGGTGAGCCGCTGCTGGAGGTGACCGCCCCGCTGCCGCAGGCCCAGCTCGTCGAGACGTACCTGCTGAACCAGATCTGCCACCAGACGGTGGTGGCGTCCAAGGCGGCCCGCTGCGTCCTGGCCGCCGCCGGACGGCCGGTGGTGGACTTCTCGCTGCGCCGCACCCACGGCCCGTGGGCGGGTGTGCAGGCGGCCCGGCTGGGCGCCCTGGTGGGCTTCGCCGGCACCAGCAACGTCGCCGCCGCCACCGCCCTGGGCATCCCGGCCTCGGGCACGATGGCCCACTCGTACATCGAGGCGTTCCCCGGCGAGGAGGAGGCGTTCCGGGCCTTCGCACGCAGCCATCCGGGCCCCGTCACCTTCCTCGTCGACACCTACGACACCGAGGAGGGCGTGCGGATCGCGGCTCGGGTGCTGCGGGACCTGGGGCGCGGTCCCGGTTGCGCGATCCGGCTGGACAGCGGAGACCTCGACGCCCTCTCGCGCCGGGCACGCGCCGTCCTGGACTCCGCCGGGCCGGCCGGCGTGCGGATCGTGGCCAGCGGCGGACTCGACGAGTACGCGGTGGACCGGCTGGTGCGCGCCGGTGCCCCGATCGACGTGTACGCCGTGGGAACGCGCGTGGGCGTGGCCGCGGACGCCCCGTACCTGGACGCCGCGTACAAGCTCGTCGAGTACGACGGCCGCCCCGTCATGAAGCTGTCCTCGGCGAAGGTCACGGCTCCCGGCCGCAAACAGGTCTTCCGCCGCGCCGGGCGGCCCGACGTCATCGCCCTGTGGCGGGAGGGACCGCCGGACGCGGCACGGCCGCTGCTGCGCACGGTGATGCGCGGCGGCCGCCGGACGGGGCCCCCGGACCGCTGGCAGGACGCTCGCGACCGGTTCCGCGAGGACGTCGCCGCGCTGCCGGGGCCGGCGCTGCGGATCGAGGATCCCGAACCGGTCCGGCCGGTCGTGTCCCGGGCGCTTCAGGAGCTGACGGCCACGGTGCGCGCCGGCCTCGAGGAACGGTTTCGTCCCGATCGCCTCGCCACTGTGCCCGGGTGGGCCCGACGGGGACGAGGCGAGGACCAATGGCCCCTTCAACCCTGACCGCGGCGGGTTTTCCATGAGATCGGCGGCGCGGCTCCGCGCCGGCACAGGGAGGAGGTGAGCGGGATGTCCGCTCCCGCACCGACGAGGAAGGACGACCGGACCGTGCCGGGTGCCGGCGCCGAGGCGACCGGGAACTCGATGCGCGCCCGCGTGGGCGACGAGATCGTCGTCCGCGGCACCGCGGCCGGGGTCGTGGCCCGGGACGGCGAGATCGTGGGACTCCACCATCCGGACGGCAGCCCGCCGTACGACGTCCGCTGGGCCGAGGACGGACGGGTGACCCTGTACTTCCCCGGGCCCGACGCCTACGTCAGGCATCTGACGCACGCGTCGCCGCATCCCGCCGGGCCGGTGACCGGAGGCCGTCATGTCGCGGCCCGCTGAGCGCCGGCGGATCGTGGTGGGCGTCGATCCCGATCCCGGCCGGCGGGCCGCGCTGGCCTGGGCGGCCGACGAGGCCGCCCGCCGTCGGCTACCGCTGCGTCCCGTCCACGTCGAGGGCGTGCCGACCCGGGGATACCGGGGGCGGGAGGTACCGCCTTCCTGGGAGGAATGGAACGAGGCGCTGCACAAGGCCGGAAAGCAGGTGCTCGAGGAGGCCGCGGCTTTCGTCGCGGCACGGCACCCGCAGGTCGAGGTGGATGCCGTGCTCGCGGAGGGCGATCCCGTGTGGGTGCTGCGTGAGCAGAGCCGCGACGCCACGGCCGTCGTCCTGGGCTCACGGCACCTGACCCGGGCCCAGGAGCTGTTCGGCACCGCCTCGATCGCCCTGCCGGTCATGGCACACACGCGTTGCCCCGTGGTCGTCGTGCCGGAGCCGGAGCACATCACCCAGGAGCCCGCGTACTACGTCGTCGGCGTCGATGGCAGCGAACACTCGGCTGCCGCGGTCGACGTGGCGTTCGAGGAGGCGGCCCTGCGGGGTGCCGAACTGCGGGCCCTGTACGTGTGGGAGCCGGGACCGCTGCGGATCTTCGGCGAGTACGACCCGCAGCAGGAGGCCCGCCGGCTGCTCTCCGAGGCGGTGGCCGGCCGCCGGGCCCGCTACCCGGAGGTGGACCTGCGCCACGAACTGGTCGTCGGGCATCCCGTGCAGGTCCTCACCGACGCCTCCGCCCACGCGCTGGGCCTGGTGGTGGGGACCCGGGGCCACGGAGGCTTCACCGGCATGCTGCTGGGCTCGGTCAGCCAGGGAGTGCTGCACCACGCCCGCTGCCCCGTCATCGCCGTTCCGTCGATGCCGGCGTGAGGCCGGGGTCGGCACACCCCGGGGAGAAGGGAAGCCACCGTGACCGGACACCCTCTGGACGTGAACGCCGTCACCGCGCTCGTGGCGGACGCCGCGGCGGCACCCTCGCTGCACAACGCACAGCCGTGGCGGTTCCGCCTGCTGCGCGACACGGGCGTCCTGCGCCTGTACGCCGACCCGGAGCGAAGCCTGCCCCGTACCGATCCGGACGGGCGGGGCCTGCATCTCGGCTGCGGCGCCGCGCTCTTCAACCTGCGCGTGGCCGCCGCCGCGACCGGGCGGGCGCCCGTCGTCCGGCTGCTGCCCGACCCGGACGACGCGGAGCTGCTCGCCGAGGTGGGCCTGCGCGGCTCCGCGGCACCCGACGAGTCACTGGCCCGGCTGCACCCGGCGATCTCCCGCCGTCATTGCAGCCGTCTCCCCTTCCGCGACGAGGACATCCCGGCCGCCGTGACGGACCGGCTGTGCGGCGCGGCCCGTGCCGAGGGGGCCCAACTGCGGTTCGCCGGTGCCTGGCACGTACGGTCGATCGTGGACCTGGCACAGGACGCCGAGGGCCGGGAGGGACTGGACCCGGGACTGCTCGCCGAAAGGGCGCAGTGGGTGCACACGGAACCGTCGGGCGCCGCGGGGGCCCCCGACGGCATCCCCGCCGAGGCGCTCGGCCCCCGTCAACGCGGTACCGCGGCCCCCGTGCGCGACTTCGCCGCCCGCCGTCCGGTGCCGGGGCGTGGCTGGGCGTCCTTCGAGAAGAACCCGCACATCGCTCTGCTGGGCACGGCCCACGACGGGCGCCCGGACTGGCTGCGCGCCGGTCAGGCGCTGGAGCGGGTCCTGCTCCAGGCCACCATGGACGGGCTGGTCTCCTCGATGACGTCCCAGCCCCTGGAATGGCCCGAACTCCGGTGGGCCGTTCGCGACCCGGTCTCCGCCATGGCCCACGTGCAGATGGTGCTCCGGCTCGGTTACGGCCCCGAAGGCCCCGCGAGCCCGCGGCGACCGGTGACCGACCTGCTCGACATCGTGTGAGGCGGGCTGATGGCATGAGGGTCCGCGAGGTCATGACCGCTCCGTCGGTCTCCGTCGCGCCGCACGCGTCCCTGCTCGAGGTCGTCCGGCAGATGACCGGGTCCGCCGTCGGCTCCGTCCTCGTCGTCGAGGACGGAGCGCTGCGCGGCATCGTCACCGACCGCGACCTGGCCCTGCGCGGCCTCGGCGGTGGCCTGGGCCGGGAGTCCCCGGTGGAGGCGGTGATGTCGGCCGAGGTGGTCACGGTCGACGCGGACGACGACGTCCGGGTGGCCTACCGGACGTTCCGCCGCACCGGCGTGCGCCGGCTCCCGGTCCTCGACGGGGACCGGGTGGTGGGGATGCTGACGATCGACGACCTCTTCCTGGACATCTTCCGGCAGCTGGCCGACCTGCTCGGGCCCGTCGCCTGGAGCGTGCTCCAGGAGCCGCCCGGGCCGCCTTCGGCGGCTGGAGCCGGGCATGTCTCCTGAACCGGCCGGGCGGGGAGCGTTCCCGCGTCACCGGCCCGGAGCGGCCACGCTGTACGACGACGGCCCGCGCACGGACGTCGTGGCCCCGGCCGCCGGACCGGCCCCGGACCGGCCCGGCGGCCCCGGTCCGTCCGTGCCGTCCCTGCCCGTCGCGGACGTCTTCGCCGCCCTGGACGCTTCCCCGCGCGGCCTCACGTCGGCCGAGGCCGGCGCCCGGCAGGCCCGCTGCGGTCCCAACGAGCTGCCCGGCGTGGCCCGCGGGCACATGGGGGGGCGGCTGGTCGCACAGTTCACCGACCTCTTCGCGGTGGTGCTGCTCGTCTCCTCCGCGATCACCTTCCTCGCCTACGCACTGGAGCGGCCCCGGGATCCGGCGACGCTCCAGCTGGCGCTGGCGATCCTCGGCGTGGTCCTGCTGAACGCGGGCATCGGTTTCGCGCAGGAGTACTCCGCCGAGCGCACGGCGGAGTCCCTGCAGGCGATGGTGCCGCACACCTGCCGGGTGCTGCGGGACGGGGCTCCGCGGGAACTGCCCGCCCGGGACCTGGTGCCCGGCGATGCCGTGCTCATGGAGGCGGGGGACGCGGTGCCGGCCGACTGCCGGCTGGTCGAGGCACACGACGTCGCCGTCGACAACGCGGCACTCACCGGCGAGAGCGACGCCGTCGCCCGGGTCGCCGGGCCGGTGCCGGCTGGACCGCCGCTGGAGGCGCGCAACTGCGTGTTCATGGGCACCGACGTGGTCGCGGGCACGGGCCGGGCGGTGGTCTTCGCCACCGGCACGGGCACCGAGTTCGGGAGGATCTTCAAGCTCACCGCCGCGGCACCCCGGCAGAAGACCCCGCTGCAGCGCCAGGTCGCGGCCATGGCCCGCCGGGTGGCGGGGGTCGCGCTGGCGACCGGAGCCGTCCTGTTCGCGGTGCGCCTGCCCAGCGGGCAGCCGTTCGTCGACACCTTCGTCTTCTCGCTCGGAGTGATGGTCGCCCTCGTTCCCGAAGGTCTGCCGGCGACGCTCTCGGTGTCGCTGGCGATCGGTGTGCGCCGCATGGCCCGTCGGCACGCGCTGGTCAAGCAACTGCTGGCGGTGGAGGCGCTCGGCTCGACCAGCGTGGTGTGCACCGACAAGACGGGGACGCTCACGCAGGCCGAGATGACCGTCGTACGGCTGTGGGCGAACGGCGTGCCGCACTCCGTGGCCGGGGTGGGATACGCGCCCGTCGGTGCGGTCGCCGGGGCGGGATCCGTGCGGGAGCTGCTGCGGACGGCGGCCCTGTGCTGCAACGCCCGGCTGGTGCCGCCCGCCGGACGTGACGGGTGGCGGGTGCTCGGTGACACCACCGAGGGCGCGCTCCTGGTTGCCGCCATGAAGACCGGCCTGGATCCGGCTGCGGAGGAGGCCCGGACACCGCGGGTGGCGGAGTATCCCTTCGACTCCGTCCGCAAGCTGATGAGCACCGTGCACCGCGAAGGGGACGGCACGTACACCGCGTGCGTCAAGGGGGCGCCGCTGGAGCTGCTCGCCCGCTGCGACACCATCGACCGGGAGGGCACGCGGACACCGCTCACGCAAGCCGGCCGGGCCGAGGTGGCCGCGGCCGCGGACGCCATGGCAGGGCAGGGCCTGCGCGTGCTGGCGGTCGCCCGGCGACGGGTGCCGGACCCCCGCCCGGCGCTCGCGGACGTGGAGTCGCGGCTGACCCTGCTGGGACTCGCCGGGATGTACGATCCGCCGCGCCCGGAGGTGAAGGACGCGGTGGAAGCGTGCCGACGGGCCGGGATCCGCATCGTCATGGTCACCGGCGACCACCCTCTGACCGCGGAGGCCGTCGCCCGCCGCGTCGGCATCGTACGGGGACCCGCGCCGTCCGTGGTCACCGGCGCTCAACTGGACGCGCTGGACGACGACGGCGTGGACGCGCTGCTGACGGGCTCCGCCGAACTGCTGCTGTGCCGGGTCAGTCCCGAGCACAAGATGCGCGTGGTCACCGCCTTGCAGCGGCGCGGTGAGGTCGTCGCCGTCACCGGGGACGGCGCCAACGACGCGCCCGCCCTGAAACACGCCGACATCGGCGTCGCCATGGGCGCCTCCGGCACGGACGTCGCCCGTGAGGCGGCGGTGATGGTGCTGCTCGACGACTCCTTCGCCTCCATCACCGCCGCGGTGGGGCTGGGCCGCTCCGTCTACCGCAACATCCGCAAGTTCCTGGTCTACCTGTTCAGCCACAACATCGCCGAGCTGGTGCCGATCCTGGCGGCGACCTTCACCGGGTTCCCGCTGGTGCCGATCACGGCCGTGCAGATCCTCGCCATCGACCTGGGCTCCGACGTACTGCCCGCGCTCGCGCTCGGCGCCGAGCCGATGGAGGCCGACGTCATGGACAGCCCGCCGCGACCGCGCCGGGAACGGCTGTTCTCGACCGCCGTCATGAGCCGGATCGTCTTCCTCGGCGGCATCCAGGCCCTCGGCGTCTGTGCCGTCTTCTTCTGGCACATCCACGCCTCCGGCATCCCCTACACGGACTTCACCAGGGACGACCCCGTGTACCGGGAGGCGATCACCCTGGTGCAGGCCGGCATCGTCGTCAGCCAGTTCTTCAACGCCCTCGCGGTGCGCACCGACCGGCAGAGCGTCTTCCGGGCAGGTGTGCTGTCCAACCCCTGGCTGATCGGCGCCGGCTGCGTCGGCATCGCCCTGATGGCCGCCATCAGCTACGCGCCGCCACTCCAGGCGGTCTTCCACACCGCACCGCTGGATGCCGCCGACTGGGCGGTCCTCGCCGGATTCGGGGCGCTGCTGCTGGCCGCCGAGGAAGCCCGTAAGTGGGTGCTGCGGCACCGGAGGCGGTCCCCGAAGGGAGGGACGTGATGCGCGTGGTCATCGTGGGCTGCGGCCAGGTCGGTTCCACCCTCGCGGCACAGCTGGTGACCGAGGGCCATGACGTGCGTCTCGTCGACCGGCGCCCCAAGGCGCGCAGGCTGCTGCCGCCAGGCTTCCCCGGCACCTTCCACGTGGGCAACGGCTTCAGCCGTCCCGTGCTGGAAGCGGCCGGGATCGTGCACGCGGACGCGCTCGTCGCGGTCACCTCGGGGGACAACAGCAACATCGTGAGCGCCCGGACCGCCAAGGAGACCTACCGGGTTCCGGTCGTCCTCGCCCTCGTCCACGACCCCAGTCGCGCCGCCATCTACCAGGACCTGGGCATCCCCACGATCTCCAGCGTCCGCTGGGCCGTCGGCCGTATCCACCAGATGCTGCTGCACCGTCACCTCACGTCGGAACTCTCCTTCGGCAACGGCGAGACCCTCCTGGTCCGCTCCGGTCTGCCGGCCTACGTCACCGGACGGCAGCTGACCGAGTTCGACGTGGACGGGGAGATCCGCGTCGTGGAGATCACCCGCGCCGGGAGATCGCTGCTGCCCGCCCACGGTGTCCTCGCCGAACCCGGCGACCTGGTCACCTTCGCCGTCGCGGCGACCGCGCTGAACCGTCTGCGCGGCTTTCTCGACAAGGAGCTGGGAACGTGAAGGTCCTGATCGCGGGTGCGGGCCGCCTCGGCACACAGATCGCCCAGGTGCTGTCCGCCGCCCGCAACGAGGTGACCCTCGTCGAGCACGACGAGGACCGCCTCGCGGAACTCGCGGGCATGCCGTCGGTGCGCCTGGTGGCCGGGGACGCCTGCGAGCCCGCGCTCCTGGAGCGCGCGGGCGCGCCGGCCTGCGACCTCGTCGTGGCCGCCACCGGCCGGGACGAGGACAACCTCGTCATCGGCCTGCTCGCCAAGCGCCGGTTCGGCGTGGGCCGGGTGGCGGCGCGCGTCAACGACGCGGAGAACGCCTGGCTCTTCGACCAGCGGTGGGGCGTGGACGTGGCCGTGCCCGCGGCCACCCCGCTGATCTCGCTCATCGAGGAGGCCACCGGCGCCACGGACACGGTGGCCCTGCTGCGGCTGAGCAAGGCGGGCGTCGAAGTCATCGAGACCGCGATCACCGGGCAGTCCCGGGCCGCGGGGCAGCTGCTGGGTGAGATCACGCTGCCGGCGGGCACCGTCGTCGCCACCGTCGTCCGCGACGGACGCCCCACGGTGCCCGGTCCCGGGGTGCGGCTCCTGCCGGGGGACGAACTCCTGCTCGTCTCGCACGAGGCCACCGAGCAGGAGATCCATGCGGTGTTCCAGTGACCCGGGCGGGCCGTGCCGGACCCCGGACCCGGGTCAGGACGGACCGGAGCGCACGATCACCACCGGGCAGCCGGCGTGCTGCGCCACGTGCTGGCCGACGGACCCGAGCAGCACGCGGGCGAACCCGCCCCTCCCCCGGCTGCCCACCACCAGGACCTCCGCTCCCTCGGCGGCCCGCAGCAGGACGTCGGCGGGGTTGCCGTGCACCACGTGGGTCCTGACCGACTCGGCCGCGTCCGTGCCCAGCACATCGGTCAGCTCCTGCCTCATCCGCCGGCGGGCCTCTTCCTCGTCGACATCCATGTCCACGGCGGGCGCCGACCAGCCGTACCGGCCCGGCAGCTCCCACACGGAGACCGCGTCCACGGTGCCGCCCACGAGGCCCGCGTAGCGCACGGCCCATCGCAGGGCCGCGTACGAGGACTCAGACCCGTCGACACCGACCACCACCTTCGGCCCGGAGGCATCCTTGTCCATCTGTCCCACCTCTCCTACGGATCCCGTACCGACCGACGGCTCGCCCCTTCACTCCCGCTCAGCGGTCGCGGCGCGCCGCCCACAGGGGTTCCACCCGTTCCCATTCGCGGGCCCACCGGGCGCTGCGGCGGTGGTCGAAGGACCTGCCGACGGCCCACCACACGCCGAGAGCGGCGGCCGCGCCGCCGGACGCGGTCCCGAAGCCCACCGCCACGCCGGTGGTCACGGGGAGGTCCCTCCCCGGTGGCGGCGCGGAGACGACACCGCGGCCATCGAGCCACACGGTCGCCGTGGCCCCCCGGTGGAGCCAGGCCCGCACCGGCGCGAGCGCGGTGTGGCCGCCCTCCCGGTCGCTCCACCGGACGAGGGCATGGAATCCGGACTGCGCACCGGCGCGGTCGTCGCTCGACCTCGCGTCCGACAGCAGGTGTGCGGAGACCGGATGGAGCCGTGCCACCCGGGCCTGCCGCGCCTGCGCGGAGTGGCTGTACGTCGCGTACCCGGCGCTCACCGCCGCCAGGGGCAGCGCCACGACGGCGAGGACGGCGAGGAGGGTACGGAGCCTGCGTTCCAGCCGGTCCACCGGACGCTCAAGGGGGTTCCGGGCTGCGTGCGGCCGCCGCGGGGCCCGGTTCTCGGGGGCGCCGAACGCGGTCCGGTGCCAGGGGAGATGCGGTGTCCGCACGGCGGGCCCTCCGCCCTGGAGTCGTCGTTCCGATACCGTTCCAGCGTCTCGCGCCGCACAGCGGGCCCGGTAGGGGCCCGACGGTCCTCGTGAGTGCCGTTCGGCCCCACCGCCGGAAGCGGTTCGGCAGCGATGCTGTGCCTGTCGGGACCGCACCACGCGAAGGGAGGGGAAGCGATGAGCAAGCGCAGGCGAGCCAAGCGGCCGGCCCAGCGCGGAGGCGGCGGTGCCCGGTTGCCGTCGCGGGCCGGGGCCGCCCACGCGACGGGCGGTCCGGTCCTCCACAGCGCCCGCGGCACGGCCGGTGACTGGGTGCTGCTGCCTGGCGGCACATGGCGGCGCGTCGAGACGATCCGGGTGCAGCGGCTGTTCGGCTGAACGCTCCGGACCCGCTGCGGCCCCGGAGCTCGCGGCCGTGCCGTTCACGGCAGAGGCGCTTCCCCGGAGGTGTGCCGCCGCTGGGTCGCCTCGTGGGCCTGCCGGACGGAGGCGGAGGCACGCCCGGCCAGTTCGGGGAGGGCCGAGCGCACCGGTTCGCTCAGTCCCGCGCCCAGTTCGATGCCGGCCACCTCCACGGCGTGCACGACGACGTGCCGGGGGAGCAGGCCGAGGGTGTCCGCGAGAGCGAGGCACTCCCCCAGGCCCAGGGCGTGCGTGCTCGACGCGCCCCTCGCCCGGCCTGCCGCCTCCGACGCCGTCAGGGTGTGCAGCCGGCCGGGCCTGGACGGCTGGAGACGGAGGGCTTCCACGACGACCGCCGTGTCCGCGCCGCGCCACAGTTCGAGCAGCCGGCCGGGGTCGCCGTCGCTGACCGCCAGCACGGTGTCGTCGGGCACCCTGCCCCGCAGGGCCTCCACCACCGCCGGCCCGGCCCCGTCGTCACCGCGCAGGGGGTTGCCCACACCGATCACCACGACCCGGCCGGTCATGCGCGGTCCACCGTCAGGTCGAGGAAGTGGGCGGCGCAGGAGATGCAGGGGTCGTGGTTGCGGATGGCCCGCTCGCACAGGTGGGTGAGCTCCTCGTCGCCGGGCGCGGGTCCCCGCAGGCGGAGGCGTGCCTGGACGGCCCGGCGCACGTCCTCCTCGATGGCCGTCTGGTTCTGGGCCGTGGGAGGGATGATGCGGGCCGCGGTGAGCGTGCCGTCCTCGGCGAGGGCGTACCGGTGGTACAGCAGTCCCCGCGGTGCCTCGGTCGCGCCGGCGCCCGCCGCCCTGCGGGGAACGACGTCGAGGGCGGGCCGCGCCGGCCGTTCGTAGTCCTGGATGATCCTCAGGGCCTCCTCGACGGCGTGCACCACTTCCACGGCGCGTACGACGATGCTGCGGAAGGGGTTGTGGCAGATGTCCCCGGCCGCGGGATCGCCCAGTCCGGCGGCCCTGGCGGCCTCGGCCGCCACCGGGTGGAGCCACCGGCCGCTGACCGCGTAGCGGGCCAGTGGGCCGGTCAGACAGCGGCGGCCGTCGAGCACGGCGGTCAGCGCGGTGCTGTGCGGCACCTGCTCCTCGCGCACATGCTGTTCCAGGTCGCGGACGGGGAACTCGCGCGGTGCCGGCGTCCGGCCGTGGGGGGCGACGACCGTGGGGGTGCCGGAGTCGATGGCGTAGCGGCCCGGCTCGCGCAGCGCGAACAGGTCGTGATCGCTCGCCGCGTCGGGAAAGTCGAACGCCGACACCCAGCGGACGGTCTCCCACGCGTCGTCGCGAGCCTGCCGCAGCCGTTCGGCCAACGGCCTGAGTTCCGCGGGGTCCGGTGTGCGGTAGAAGCCGCCGACACGGATGTTGACCGGGTGGATGGGCCGTCCGCCCAGCTGTTCGAGGATCGCGTTGCCGGTCTGCTTGATCCGCAGGCCGCGCTCGACGGCCGTGCGCTGGTCGCGGGCGAGTTCGACGACGTCGGCCCGGCCGAGGAAGTCGGGGGCGTGCAGCAGGTGGATGTGCAGGCTGTGGCTCTCGATCCATTCGCCGCAGTACAGCAGGCGGCGCAGTTCGGCGAGCGGCCCGTCGACGGTGACGCCGCAGGCGTTCTCGATCGCCAGGCAGGCGCTCATCTGGTAGGCGACCGGGCAGATGCCGCAGATGCGCGCGGTGATGTCCGGTGGCTCGGTGTGGGCGCGACCGATCAGGAAGGCTTCGAAGAACCGGGGTGGTTCGTAGATGCGCAGCCGGGCCTCGGTGACCCTCTCCTCCTTCAGGCGCAGGTACAGAGCGGCTTCGCCTTCCACTCGGGCCAGTGCGTCCAACCGCAGGACGCGGGTTCCGCGATCGGTCATGCCGGCCTTTCCGGGTCGGGTGCTGTTCCTGCCCGAGGGGTGTCCTGCTCCTCGGCCGCGAGATCGGCTACGGGTGCATACTCCGGCGCGGCGGCGTTGAAGGTGCGGAAGACACGCAGGACGTCCGCCTCGCTCATTCCGTCGCGGCGCAGCTGCGCGACCATGGAGCGCAGGTTGGGCCGGCCGGTCGGGCCGAAGCAGCCGTAGCACCCGCGCCCGTACGCGGGGCAGATGGCACCGCAGCCGGCGTGGGTGACCGGGCCCAGGCAGGGCGTGCCGTGGGCCACCGTGACGCAGGTGGTGCCGCGCCTCTTGCACTCGAAGCAGACACTGTGGCCGGGGATCTGGGGGGTGCGTCCGGCCAGGTGGGCGGTGATGACCTCGAGGAGCTGGCGGCGGTCGATGGGGCAGCCGCGGAGTTCGAAGTCGACCGGCACATGGGCGGAGATCGGGGTCGACGTCTCCAGGGTGGCGATGTAGTCCGGGCGGGCGTAGACGGCGGCACGGAACTCGTCGGCGTCCCCGAAGTTGCGCAGTGCCTGGATGCCGCCCGCGGTGGCGCACGCGCCGATGGTCACCAGGCGCCGGGAGATACGCCGGATGTGCCGGATCCGCTCGGCGTCCTCGGCCGTGGTGATGGAGCCCTCGACCAGGGAGAGGTCGTAGGGGCCCCGGCCGGCCGGCTCCGCGCGTCCTCCGCCGGGGCCCTCGGCCGAGGACATCTCCAGGAAGTGCTCGACGCGTACCCGCCCGGTCAGGCCGAGCAGTTCGTCCTCGCAGTCGAGCAGGGTCAGCTGGCAGCCGTCGCAGGAGGCGAACTTCCATACGGCGAGCGTGGGCCGGGGGTCGGGGTCGTCCTGCCGGTGGCTGGCTCGGTCGGTTTCCATGTCACAGCTCCCGTACGGCCAGCAGGTGTTCCACCCGGTCGTAGGCGACGACCGGTCCGTCCCGGCACAGCAGCAGCGAACCGAGCTGGCAGTGGCCGCAGTGGCCGGTCGCGCAGCGCATGTTGCGTTCCAGCGACAGCTGCACGCGGTGGGCGGCCAGGCCCCGGCCCATCAGGGCCCGGGCGGTGTGGCGCATCATCACCTCCGGTCCGCACACCAGCGCCCGGGTCCGCTCCGGGCGGAGGGCGAACGCGTCGACGAGGGTGGTGACGACCCCCACCGAGCCGCGCCAGCCGGGGCCGGGGCGGTCGACGCTCACCCCCACCTCGGCCCGGTGGCGCCAGCGCTCGATGTCCTCCCGGTAGATCAGGTCGTCAGGGGTACGGGTGCCCACCAGGATCACCGGCCTGCCGTAGGCGGCCGGCCGGTCCAGGACCGCGTGCACCACCGGTCGCAGCGGCGCGAGTCCGATGCCGCCGGCGATCACCAGGACGTCCTGGCCGGTCGCCGCCTCGAGGTCCCAGCCGGTGCCGAAGGGCCCGCGCAGCCCGACGGTGTCTCCGGGGCGCAGGCCGTACAGGGCGGCGGAGACCGCGCCCACGGCCCGTACGGTGTGCACGAGGCCCCCGTGCGTGCCGCGCAGGGCGCTGACCGAGACCGGCACCTCACCGACCCCGAACGCGTAGACCATGGCGAACTGGCCCGGGGCGAAGGGCGGGAGCCTCCTGCCGACCGGGACCAGTTCCACGGACCGGGTGTCGGCGGTCTCCGCCCGGGTCCCGGCGACCCGGTACGGCAGCGGCGGCAGCGCGGTGCTCATGGCGGACCGCTCGCGTGGGGTGCGTACAGGTCCAGCAGCCGGATGCGGGTGCCCTGCAGGCGCTCGGCGACCACCGCGGTGAAGCGGCGCATCAGGGCGTAGCCGAGTTCCGGGTCGGCGGCGCACAGAGCGAGGATGTCGCCGGCGGGGAACTCCACGGCCTCCACCGCGGTCACCGCCCGTGCGCCGAGGTCCCACCGGTAGGGCGGGCGGATCCACGACCAGCCCAGCAGCTGCCCCGCGCCGAGCGTCTCCACGAGGGCCTCGGGGTGCCTGCCGGGGACACAGATGTCCAGGGCGACCTCGCCGCTGCGCAGCAGCCAGAAGCGGTCGGCTTCGCCCCCCTCGTCGAACAGGCGCGCGCCGGCCGGGAAGGCCACGTCGAGTGCCACGGCCAGCAACCGCTCGCGCTGTACGAGCGGGAGGAAGTCCATGGGCGGGGGCGGCCCGGTCACGGTGCCTCCCCCGGTGCGCCGGCCCGCGTCCAGTCGTGCAGGGCCGCGGCCTCCTCCGTGATGTCGATGCCGACCGGGCACCACACGATGCAGCGGCCGCAGCCCACGCAGCCGGAGGAGCCGAACTGGTCGTACCAGGTGCCGAGCTTGTGGGTCATCCACTGCCGGTAGCGGCTGCGCGAGGAGGTACGGACGGGCCCGCCGTGCAGCCGGGAGAAGTCCAGGTCGAAGCAGGAGTCCCAGAGCCGCCACCGCTCCGCGTGGTCACCGGTGAGGTCGGTGACGTCCTCGGTGGTCGTGCAGAAGCACGTGGGACACACCATCGTGCAGTTGCCGCAGGTCAGGCAACGCCCGGCGACGTCGTCCCAGCGGGGGGCGTCGAGCGTTTCGGCCATCAGTTCCCGCAGGTCGGCCTCGGGCATGGTCCTGCCCATCCGGTCGGCGGCGCCGGCGACGCCTGCGCGGGCCGCCGCACGGGTGGCGGGGTCCGCCGGGCGGCCGGGCAGTGCGGCCAGGATCTCCTCGCCCTCCCGGCTGCCGCCGCGGATCCAGAAGCGGTGGCCGTCGTCGTCGGCCACCTCGGTGATCACCAGGTCACAGCCGGAGGGGGCCGCGGGCCCCGTGCCCATCGAGACGCAGAAGCAGGTGGCGCCGGGCTCCGTGCACTCGACCGCGATGAGCAGCGCGCCGGCGCGCCGCCCCTCGTACCCGGGGTCGCGGTGGGTCCCGCCGGTGAGCACCCGGTCCTGGACGGCGATGGCCCGCGCGTCGCAGGGACGCACCCCGAGGAAGGCGTAGCGCGGCGGTGAGGTCTCCTCGGGCGTGAACACCGTCTCCTCGCCCACCCGGTCGGCACTCCACTGCCGCACGCGCGGCGGATGCAGGAACTGCTTCCACGACTGGGGGCCCGCCGCGTTCGCGAACGCGGCACCGTCGGTCCGCTCCCGGAGACGGTACGTCCCGGCTTCGAGTTCGACGCCCCACCCGTACGGCAGCTCATCGGCCGACTCCAGCTCCGCCAGCACGATCGCACCGTCCCGGACGGTGGGGCCGACCACGGTGAACCCGCGCCCGGAGAGCACGTCCACGAGCGCGCTCATGCCGTCCTTGCCCGTCACCAGCCCGCCGGACGCGGGCGGCGACGAGGCGTTCACGCCGGGGTCCGCACTCATGGCCGTTCTCCTTCAGCACCGCCTCGGGCCGGTGGCACACCGCAGGTGCCTCGCACAGTCCACGAACGCAGGATTTCCGGTCCGGCACCACACGGGTAGGGCCATGCGGGCCACGGCCCGGGGCCGTTCGTCGCTACCCTCCCGGCCGGCCCGGCGCCCTCCCCCGCCCCTTTCCGCCTCCGGCCGTCCGGCCTGCCAGGGGCTCGACGGCCACGCACGGGGGCCGTTCGGCCCAGTGCGTGCGGCGCCGCCCGGACAGATGGTCGAAGAGGGGCCGCAGGAAGGTGGCTGCCATGCCATGGGAAACGATCCGGAAGGACACACCGCCTCGCGTCGAGCCGAATCTGGACGACTACGAGAAGGTGTGCGCGGGCTTCAGCTGGCCCGAGGCGCGTGCCTGCCTGGAGGGGCTGCCCGGCGGACGCGGACTGAACATCGCGCACGAGGCCGTGGACCGGCACGCCGCGGCGGACCACGCCGCGGCGGTCGCCCTGCGCTGCGTCGGGCGGGACGACTCCGTGACCTGTGTGACGTACGGGGAGCTCGCCCGTTCCACGGCACGGTTCGCCCATGTGCTCCGCGGCCTCGGCATCGGTCACGGCGACCGGGTGGCGACCCTGCTGGGCCGCTGCCCGGAGCTGTACACCGTGGTCCTCGGCACGCTGAAGAACACCAGCGTCCTGTGCCCGCTGTTCTCCGCCTTCGGACCGGACCCGGTGGCCCAGCGGCTGACGCTGAGCGACGCGCGGGTGCTGGTCACCACGGCGGAGCTGTACCGGCGCAAGGTCGCCGGGCAGCGCGGGAGGCTCGCCGCCCTGCGCCATGTGCTGATCGTCGGCGAGGGCGCGGACGAGCTGCCCGGCACCGATTCCCTCACCACGCTGATGGCCGAGGCGCCCGGCACCTTCACCATCCCCCCGACCTCGCCCCACGACTGCTCCACTTCACGAGCGGTACCACGGGCACCCCCAAAGGCGCCGTGCACGTGCACGAGGCGGCCGTCGCCCACTACACGACCGCGCGGTACGCTCTCGATCTGCACGCGGACGACGTGTTCTGGTGCACGGCCGATCCGGGCTGGGTCACCGGCATGTCCTACGGCATCGTCGCGCCGCTCATGCACGGGGTCACGGTCGTGGTGGACGAGGGCGACTACGACGCCCGCCGCTGGTACCGGATCCTCGCCGGTCAGCGGGTCAGCGTCTGGTACACGGCGCCGACGGCCCTGCGGATGCTGATGCGGACGACGCCCCGCTCGGGCCCGTACGATCTGCCCCGCTCGTTCGACCTCGGCGCGCTGAGGTTCGTCGCGTCCGTCGGTGAGCCGCTCAATCCGGAGGCCGTGGTCTGGGGCCGGGACGTCCTCGGGCTGCCGGTGCACGACAACTGGTGGCAGACCGAGACCGGCGCCATCATGATCGCGAACTTCGCCGCCTGCGAGATCCGTCCGGGGTCGATGGGGCGTCCGCTGCCCGGCGTGGAGGCAGCGGTGCTGCGGCGGGGCGAGGACGGCCGCGCGGAGCGGACCGGGGGCCGCGTCACCGTCGTGGACGAGCCCGGCGTGGAGGGTGAGCTGGCGCTCCGGCCGGGCTGGCCGTCCATGTTCCGCGGCTATCTGCACGACGAGCCACGCACCGCGGCGGCCTTCGCGGACGGCTGGTACCTCACCGGCGACCTGGTACGACGTGACGCGGACGGCTGGTACTGGTTCGTCGGGCGCGCGGACGACGTCGTCAAGTCGGCCGGGCACCTCATCGGGCCGTTCGAGGTGGAGAGCGCCCTGATGGAGCACCCGGCGGTCGCCGAGGCCGGTGTCATCGGCCGGCCCGATCCCGTCGCCGGGAACATCGTCAAGGCGTTCGTCACCCTGCGGCCGGACGTCGCGGCGGACGCCCGGACCCGGCAGGAGCTGCTGGCCTTCGCCAGGCGCCGGCTCGGCCCGGCCGTGGCGCCACGTGAGATCGCCTTCGACCAGCACCTGCCGCACACCCGCAGTGGAAAGGTGATGCGCCGTCTGCTGCGGGCACGTGAACTCGGCCTGCCCGAGGGCGACCTCTCCACCCTGGAACAGTCCGGCTCCGCCCAGGACACGACGGAGGCGTCCGCATGAGCACCACCCACGCCCCACGCGGCCCCCGGACCGGGGCCCGGCCGGACCACCAGGCGGCGCACCGCCGTGCCCTGCTGGAGTCGATGCTGCGCGTGCGCCGCTTCGAGGAGCGCTGCGTGGAGCTGTACAGCGCCGCGCGCATCCGGGGTTTCATGCACCTCTACATCGGCGAGGAAGCCGTGGCCGTCGGCGTCAACGAGGCCCTCACGGACGAGGACGCGGTCGTGTCGACGTACCGTGAACACGGCCATGCGCTCGCCCGCGGGGTCCCGGCCGAAGCGATCATGGCGGAGATGTTCGGCAAGGCCACCGGCTGCAGCCGTGGCCGTGGCGGCTCCATGCACCTCTTCGACGCCGGCCGCCGCTTCTACGGCGGCAACGCGATCGTCGGCGGCGGCCTCCCGCTGGCCGCCGGCCTCGCCCTCGCCGACCACATGACCGGCCGCAACCGGGTCACCTGCTGCTTCTTCGGCGACGGCGCCTTCGCCGAGGGCGAGTTCCACGAGACCGCCAACCTCGCCGCGCTGTGGGGACTGCCCCTGCTGCTGGTCTGCGAGAACAACCTGTACGCGATGGGCACGGCCCTGGCCCGCCACCAGGCCCAGACCGACCTCGCGCTGCGTGCCGCCGCGTACGGCATGGTCTCCTGGCCCGTCGACGGCATGGACGTCCTCGCCGTCGAGGACGCCGCCCGGCGGGCAGCCGAAGGGGTGCGCGCCGGCACCGGGCCGCACTTCCTGGAGATGCGCACGTACCGCTTCCGGGCCCACTCGATGTACGACTCCGACCGCTACCGCGACAAGGACGAGATCGAGCACTGGAAGGAGCGCGACCCGGTGGAGGGCCTCGCCCGGCGGATGCGGGAGGCGAAGGAGCTCACCGACAAGGCCCGCACCCTCCTGGAGGACCGCGTGGCCGCCGAGATCGACGGTGCCGTCGAGGTGGCCGACCGGGCGCCCGAAGAGCCCGTCGAGGACCTGCTGAAGTACGTCACCAGCCCGGTGGAGGCGAGCCGGCCATGACCACGACCCACACCCGCACCGCGGACCCCGCCACACCCTCCGACCGGAAGACGACCTACCGGGAGGCGATGCGCGAGGCGATGCGCGAGGCCCTGCGCACCGACGAGCGCGTGTTCCTGATGGGCGAGGACGTGGGCCGCTACGGCGGCTGCTTCGGCGTCAGCCTCGGCCTGCTGGAGGAGTTCGGGCCCGAGCGGATCCGCGACGCCCCGCTGTCGGAGTCCGCGTTCGTCGGCGCCGGCATCGGCGCGGCCCTGGCGGGCATGCGTCCCATCGTCGAGATCATGACCGTGAACTTCAGCCTGCTGGCCCTGGACCAGATCCTCAACAACGCGGCGACCCTGCTGCACATGTCGGGCGGCCAGCTGCCGGTCCCGATCGTCATCCGGATGACCACGGGCGCCGGACGGCAGCTGGCCGCCCAGCACTCGCACAGCCTGGAGGGCTGGTACGCCCACATCCCGGGCCTGCGCGTGCTGGCCCCGGCGACGATCACGGACGCCCGGTACATGCTCGCGCCGGCCCTGGCCGACCCCGACCCCGTGCTGATCTTCGAGCACGGCAGTCTGTACAACGTCTCCGGCGAGCTGCCCGCCCGAACGAGCCCGGTCGACCTCGCACACGCCGCCGTCCGCCGGCCCGGGACGGACGTCTCGGTGATCACCTACGGCGGCTCGCTGCCCAAGGCGCTGGCCGCCGCCGACGACCTGGCGAGCGCCGGCATCAGCGCGGAGGTCGTGGACCTGCGCACCCTGCGCCCCCTGGACGACGCCACCATCGGCGACTCGGTCGCGCGCACGCACCGCGCCGTCGTCGTCGACGAAGGCTGGCGCACCGGCAGTCTCGCCGCGGAGATATCCGCGCGCCTGACCGAACAGCACTTCTACGACCTCGACGCCCCCGTCGAACGGGTGTGCAGCGCCGAGGTGCCCATGCCCTACGCGCGCCGCCTGGAGGAGGCCGCGCTGCCGCAGCCCGCCGGAATCGTCACGGCCGTACGCCGGGCGGTCGGCGCGCCCGTGCCGACGGGTGAGGACGGACCGGGTGCGGCCGCCGGGAGGTCGAGCTGACATGGCCGAGTTCACCATGCCCTCGCTCGGCGCGGACATGGACGAGGGCCTGCTTCAGGAGTGGCTCGTGGGTCCCGGGGACCGGGTGCGCAAGGGGGACGTCGTCGCCGTCGTGGAGACCGACAAGGCGGCCATCGAGGTCGAGTGCTTCCAGTCCGGCACCGTGGGACGGCTGCTCGTCCGGCCGGGGACCCGGGTACCGGTGGGAACACCTCTCGCGGTGATCGAGGCCGAGGGCGCGCCCGTCGCCGGGGCGGGCGGGCCCGAGGAGCCGGTGGGGGCCGAAGCGCAGGCGGCCACCCCCGTGGCCGCCGGTCCTGCCGCCGAGCCGGTGCCGCGGGAGACGGTACGGGGCCCGGCGCGCGCGGCCGAGCCCGCGCCGGACAGCGGGACGGGACCGCTGGTACGGCACCTCGCGCTGCGGCGGGGCGTCGACCTGACCGCCGTGCACGGCACCGGACCTGGCGGGCGGATCACGCGTACCGACGTGGAGCACGCGGCGCCCGCCCCCGCGCCGAGAGTGCGCGCCACCCCGTACGCCCGGCGGCTCGCCGCGGACCTCGGCATCGACCTGACGGCCGTGCCGGGCACCGGGGACGGCGGAGCCGTGCGCGCCGCGGACGTGCGCGCGGCCACGCGTAAGAGCACCGGACGGCACGAGCCGGAGCGGGTGACCGCGCCCCGGCGGGACGGCGAGCGGCACGGGCGGGCGGCTGTGCCGGCCGCCGGTCTCGCCGAACCCCGTACGGACGCCATGCGCCGTACCATCGCCGAGCTGATGAGCCGCTCGAAGCGCGAGATACCGCACTACTACCTGTCGACCACGATCGACTTCGCCGCGGCCGGGGACTGGCTGCGCCGGTTCAACCGCGGCCGTCCGCCCGCCGACCGCCTCGCTCCCGCGGCCCTGCTGTTGAAGGCCGCCGCCACGGCGGCACGTGAGGTGCCCAGCGTCAACGGCTACTGGCAGAACGACGCGTTCGTCCCCGGCTCCGCGGTCGACCTGGGGGTCGCGGTGTCGCTGCGGCAGGGCGGACTGCTCGCGCCGGTCATCCACGGCGCCGACACACTGTCACCCGAGGCCCTCATGGCCGGCCTGAAGGACCTGGTCCAGCGCGCCCGCCGGGGCCGGCTGCGGGGCAGCGAGATGTCCGGCGCGACCCTGACCGTCACCAGCCTGGGCGACCAGGGCGTGGAGACCGTGTTCGGTGTCATCCATCCGCCCCAGGTGGCCCTGGTCGGCTTCGGCGCCGTCGTCGAGCGGCCCTGGGCCACCGGCGGCATGCTCGGTGTGCGCCCGGTGGTGACCGCGACCCTGGCGGCCGACCACCGGGCCACGGACGGTGCCGTGGGGGCGCGCTACCTGACGGCGGTCGACCGGCTGCTGCAGAAACCGGAGGAATGGTGAGTCAGATGAAGCCCCTGGACGACGCGGAGGCCACCGCGGTGGTCAAGGAGTCGATCACCCGGATCATCCCCGACGCGGACTTCACCCGGGTCGGACCGCACGACAGGTTCCGCGATGTGCTCGAACTCGATTCGCTCGACTTCCTCAGCCTGGTCGAACTGCTCTGCGAACGCACGGGGATCCGCATCGACGAAGAGGACTACCCGCAACTGACCACGCTGTCGGACAGCGTACGGTTCCTGGTCGGCAGGTCGCGGGAGAGGGCACCTCAGTCCGGTTCCATGTAGGGGCGGCGGAAGACCGGGGCCTGGCCGGCTCCCCAGGGCCGTACGGCGGCCAGCGCCCGGGCGACCGTGGACTCCAGGGGGCCGCTGCTGTCGATGGCGACGGCCTCGGGCCACGGCGGTTCGCCGGCCGCCATGGCGGCGGCGATGTCGGGGCCGGCATCCGACGGGCCGGCCGCACGCGTGGTCAGACGGGCCGCGGACACGTCGTCCGGCACATGACAGTGCAGGGCCACCAGGTCGGCGCTGGTGCGCGCGGCCACGCCCAGGGCCGCCGCACGCTGTCCCGCGTCGGACCAGGTGGCGTCGAGGACGACGGACTCGCCCGAGGACAGCAGCACGGCCGCGCGATCGAGCAGGGCGGCATAGGTCCTGGCCGTCCACTCCGCCGTGTAGAGGCCCTTCTTGTAGCCGGCGGCCGCGGACTGCTCCACGGGGATGCCGGCCAGTTCCTTGCGGAGGCGGTCACTGCTGAGCAGGGTGACCCCCAGCCGGTCGGCCAGCGCCCCGGACAGGGTGGACTTCCCGCTGCCGGGCAGTCCGCCGACGAGGGTGAGGCAGACGGCGGAGCTGCGCAGGTGGCGCAGTGCCGTCGCGGCCAGCCGCCGCGACGCCGCCTGAGCGCCGGACGCGCCCTGCCGGGCCTGGATCAGGGACACCTTGGCGCGGACGAACGCGCGGTAGGCGATGTAGTGGTGCCACAGGGAAGGGGGCGCGGGATCGCCGGAGAACTCGCCGTACCGGGCCAGGAAGTACGCGGCGGCCTGCGGGGCGCCGAGCTGTTCCAGGTCCATGGCGAGGAAGGCGGCGTCGTCCAGGCCGTCGACGTAGCGGAGCCGGTCGTCGAACTCCAGGCAGTCGAGCACGCGCGGGCCGTCGTCGAGGCAGAAGATGTCCTCGGCGAGGAGATCGCCGTGGCCGTCGACCACCCGGCCCCGCTCGATACGGGAGTCGAACAGCGGTTTGCGGCCGGCGAGGTAGCGGCGGACCAGCCGCTCGGTCTCGGGAACCTCGGCGGGGACGAAGCCCTCGGCGGCCAGCGCGCGGACCTGCGCGAAACCGGCCTCCCACCGCGACAGCAGGGCGTCCCGGGTGCCTTGCTCGTCCACTTCGGGGCCACGGGGCGCGTCCGCGTGCCAGGCGGCGAGGTGACGGGCCACGGTCCGCAGGACGTCGTCGACGTCGGCTCCTTCCCGTACCAGGCGGGACAGACGGCGGTCCGCCGGCATGCGGCGCATCACCACGAGGGGTTCGGGCGCCTGCGCGTCCGGGCCGCGGAACTCGCCCAGCCCCAGGTAGACATCGGGGGCGAAGCGGCGGTTGAGGGCGACTTCGTGCTCGCACGCCGCCCGGCGGGCCGCCACCGTGGTGTAGTCCAGGAACTCCAGATCGACCGGCTTCTTGACCTTGTAGGCGCGGTCGCAGGCGAAGAACACGATCGCGGTGTGGGTCTCGAACACCTCCGCGCGCGGCGGCCGCCCACCCTCGGGCCGGGCACCGGAGCGGAGCGCGGACGCGTCCGTGCGCGCCACCGTCCGCTCCGGTGGCCCGCCGGGCCCGGACTCAGTCATGAGGGACGACGGCGACCGGGCAGCGCCCGTGATGGATGGCCGCCTGCGCCACGGGACCCAGATGGGGCGCGAGGCCCTGACGGTGCCGGCGGCGGCCCACGACCAGCAGCGAGGCGCCTTCGGCGGCCTGTACGACGGCCTTGGCGGGGTTCACGGGACGGACGTCGTCGGCCACCTCCACCCGCGGGTACTTCTCCCGCCACAGGCGGAGCGCCTCGCTCAGCCTCTGGTGCGCTTCGCGTGTCATCTCGTCGATGATCTCGTGGTCCACGCCCCAGGGCACCCGCGCGTGGAGCGGCACGCTGTGGCCGTGCACGGCCAGGAGAGGGATGCCCCTGGCGGCAGCGGTGTGGAAGGCGAAGTCGAGCAGGGCCTCACAGGGCCCGGGGAGTTTCAGGGCCACGACCACCCGGTGGCTCGCGGGAGCCGGACGGTCCTCGCGGCCTTCGGCGCGGACCAGCACCACCGGCCGCTCCGCCCGTGCCACGACGGGCATGCTGACGTCACCCAGGAAGTAGCTCTCGACGGGCTCCAGACCGCGCGAACCCAGCACCGTCATCTCCGACTCCGCAGCCGCTCGGAGCAGCGCGTGCTGAGCGTCGTCGGCGACCAGGTCCGCGACGACGGACAGGCCGGGGTGGCGCGCCTGGAGTTCCGCTCGCGCGGTGCGGACGAGACGCTTCGCCCAGTAGTTCTGATCGACTTCCGCGGGAACGCGGGCCGGTTCCGGCGCCAGCAGCGGCCACGCGTGCAGCAGACGCAGGGGGAGCCGGCGCTTGTCGGCCTCCTCGGCGGCCCAGCGGGCGGCTGCGAGGCTCTCGGGCGAGCCGTCGAGGCCCACGGTGACGGCTGGTTGCATGGCGGCGTCCTCCCTCTCGTAAGAAGCTGGAAGTGACGGTGGAGGAGTCCGGTCGACTGGACGGTGCGGACATGGCCTGTGTGCCGAGCGCGGCGTGTTGTCTCCTTCGAGGATCACCCCGATCCCCTCCGCCACGCATGTGGACCTGTGGCGGAGGGGCCGGGGGCACGACATCGGGCACGAGAGGAGACAGAGCCGGTGGCGATTCCCGTGGTGGTCGGCGTCGACGGATCCGAGGCGAGCCTGGAGGCGGTCGACTGGGCCGCCGACGAGGCTATCCGGCACGGCATGCCGCTCCACATCCTGCACGCGACGGCCGACGGGCACGAGGCGGCGGACCTGATCGCCGCCGCGTCGCAACGGGCCAGGCGGGGCGCCCCCGCCGTGCGGCTGTCGAGCGAGGTGTCGCAGGAGGACGCGGCCTCCGCCCTGATCGACAAGGGCCGCAACGCCTTCGCGCTGGTGCTCGGGTCCAGAGGGCTCGGAGACCTCGCCGGCCTGCTCCTGGGCTCGGTCAGCCTGGCCGTGGCCGCGCGAGCCGACTGCCCTGTCGTCGTGATCCGCGGCGAACCGGCGCACCGGGACACCCGGTTCGGGAACATCGTCGCCGGCGTCGAGGACGAGAAGAGCAGTCTCACGGCACTGGAGTTCGCGCTGCGCGAGGCCCGGGTGCGGCGCTGCCGGCTGGTGGCCCTGCACGCCTGGAGCGCGCCTTTCGGTACTCCCAGTACGTCTCAGGCCCCGTCCTGGCCCCTGGAGGCGCACCTCCGCCCGCCGGCCCAGGTGCTCGACGACGCCCTGCGGGGACTGGCGGAGCGGTACGGCGACGCCGTGGTCGAGCGGCGGCTCATCGAGGCACCGGCACGCCAGGCCCTGCTGGCAGCGGCCTCCGGAGCGGACCTCCTCGTCGTCGGCGCCCGTCCGCGACTCGTGCACCGGGGCCTGCAACTGGGCCTGATCAATCATGCGCTGCTGCACCACGCGCCGTGTCCCACCGTGGTCGTACCGCAGATCTGACCGCCACCCGCCGATGGAGTCAGGAGGAAGGCGATGTCGCACACGGCTGAGTGGAAGGTTCGTCTCCACCTTTTCGAGGACGACGACGGAACGACGAAAGCCCGTGTGGTGCTGGACACCGGCACCACGGCACTCACCGGTCACGGAACGGCACACTGCCATCCGGCGGACACCAACGTGCCGGAGATCGGTGACGAACTGGCGGCAGGCCGGGCCATGCACGATCTCGCGCACCAGCTGCTGAACGTCGCCGGACGCGACATCCAGGGCACGGGTGCGCCCCGGACGAGCAGCCCCGAGCCCGCCGGCTGGCCCATGTGAAACCACCGTGGAGCAGGAGTACCGCACCACTCGAGCAGAGGGCATCGATCATGCGAGCTCACCTCGGCGACCGACTCGTCGTCGAAAGCCCGACGACCGGCGGCGGCAGGCGCGACGGCGAGATCATCGGGCTCCACCACGAGGACGGCACACCGCCCTACGACGTGCGCTGGTCGGACACGGACGAGGTGACGCTCGTCTTCCCCGGACCCGACGCGCACATCCGGCATCCCGAGCGCGGACAGCCCGGGAGCGTCCTTGGGACACCGAACCCCGGCGACATCGGCCGGCGCGTGCGCGAGGCACGCCTCAGGCAGGGAATCGGCCTGGAGGAAACGGCCCGCCGCGCCCGGATGTCGCCCCGCTACCTGGAGCACCTGGAGGAACAGCCGGCCGACCCCTCGATGGGGGCTCTCATCAGGCTGGCCGACGCGCTCGGCACCACCGTTTCCGCCCTGCTGGGCGGAGGCATGGATCTGCCACCCGGCCAGGGCCACGCCCTGCTGCGCCCCCGGCTGCGGGACCTCACCCCGGCCGAATGCCGCACGCTGCTCTCCACGCACGGCGTGGGACGCGTCGCGGTGTCGGCGTCCGACGGCCGCCCGGCGGTCGTCCCCGTCAACTACGAGGTCGTCGACGAAGCCATCGTCTTCCGCACCGCGCCCGACTCCGTGGCCGCGGCGGCGGTGGAGAGGGAAGTCGCCTTCGAGGTCGACCACGTGGACGAGGCCCTGAGCCAGGGCTGGAGCGTGCTCGCCGTCGGCCCCGCGAGCGTCGTGACCGAGCCCGACGCCGTGCGCCGGCTCACCCGGCACGCCCACACCACGCCATGGGCCGGCGGTGCACGCGAGATGTGGGTGTCGATCCGGCCCACGAGCCTGACGGGCCGCCGCATCACTCCGGGCGGTCCTCCGGGAGGTCCTCCGGGAGGTCCTCCGGGAGGTCCTCCGGAAGGTCCGTAGAGGAGGCGGCTTTCTCGCCGCTGAGCCGTGCCTCGACGCCGACCACGCCTTCCAGAGCACGGACGAGGCGCTCGGCGACCCAGATGAGCGAGGTGTCGTGGACGCGTCCGCGCAGCGTGACGACCCCGTCCCGGACGGACACGTGGAGAGCGTGAGCGACCGTGGGGAACAGGTAGGACACCACGGTGCGCCGTACCTCCTCCTCGATGTCCTCGTCCGGCCGCAGGAAGACCTTGAGCAGGTCGCCGCGGCTGACGATGCCGGCGAGCCTCGCCTCGGCATCGACCACGGGCAGTCGTTTGACGTGCTTCTCGGCCATGATCCGGGCGGCCTGGGCCAGCGTGACGTCGGGCCGGACCGTGACGGCGGGTGTGCTCATGAGCTCCTGCGCGGTCACCGCCCCGGCCTTGGCCGGGGCGGACCGGCGACGGACCCGGTCGCGACGGGTGGGCCGGTGCTCCCGGAACTCCTCCTTGCGCAGCAGGTCGGCCTCCGACACGACGCCGACCACCCGCCCCCCGCCCGCCACCACCGGCACGGCACTGACCTGCCGCCGCTCCATGAGCCGCACGATCTCCTGGAACCGCGCACCGCGCCCGACGGTCACCACGGACGGGGTCATCACGTCACTCACGATGTGCGGAGTGTCAGGCATGTCCTGGTCCTTCCGGGCGAGGAACGGGGCCGGGGCCGGGCCGCTATGTCGCGGCGGTTCCCGCACGGTGCGACGGTATTCACAGGTGGGTCTTTCGGCAGCCGGACGGACCGGACAGAGAAGGCGGTGGCGGCACATGGAACTCCCGCTGGTCGTGGGCGTCGACGGATCGGAGTCCAGTCTGCGGGCCGTGGACTGGGCGGTGGACGAGGCAGCGCGGCACGGACTGCCGCTGCATCTGGTGCACGCCTCCCTCTGGGAACGTTACGAAAGGGCCCAGCCCTCCTTCGCCACCGGCCGCCCTGCCGGGGAGGTCATGGCGCAGCACATCATCGCTTCCGGCGTGGAGCGGGCCCGGCTGCGCAATCCCGAGGTGAAGGCGTCGGGCGAGGTACTGCCCGACGATCCCGTGTCCGTGCTGCTGCGGGCGGGGACCGAGGCGTTCGCCCTGGTCTCCGGCTCACGCGGACGTGGCGAGATCGCCGGGCTGCTGCTGGGCTCGGTCGGCCTGGCGGTCGCGGCGCGCGCCGCCTGCCCCGTCATCGTGGTCCGAGGCACGGAGCACAACCTCCGGGGGGCCGCCGGCCGGGTCGTGCTGGGGGTCGGGGACCCGGGCCGCGGCGCGGACGCCGTACGGTTCGCCGTCCGTGAGGCCGAGGCACGGGGCTGCGCCCTGACGGCCGTACGCGCCTGGCGCAACCCGGCCCAGGAGCCCGTGGACCACATGCTGATCGCGGACGACGCGGCCCGGCTGCGCGAGGAGCGCGCCTCGGCCGGCCTCGACGACGCGTTGCGCGAGGTCGTGCGGGAGCACCCCCGGGTCGAGGTCCACCGGCAGCCGGCCGAGGGGCCCGCCCATCGCGTTCTCCTGGAGGCCTCCGCCCGGGCCGATCTGATCGTCGTCGGCGCCCTGCGCCGCGGCGGCCACGTCGGTCTGCAGCTCGGCAGGACCGCCCACGTCCTGCTGCACCACTCCCGGTGCCCGGTCGCCGTCGTCCCCCAGCCTGTCTGAGGCCGGGCCGGCGAGCCGCGGCCCGCAACGGGCTCCGGAGGAGAGGCGAGGGCGGCGGATGACGGACTGGACGTGGGAGTGGGAGGGCTACGACCCCGCCGGCGAGCGGTTGCGGGAGTCCCTGTGCACGCTCGGAAACGGCTACTTCGCCACGCGGGGCGCGGTGCCCGAGTGCCGGACGGGCCTGGTGCACTACCCGGGCACGTACGCGGCCGGCTGCTACGACCGCGTGGAGTCGGCCGTGGCGGGCCGGCGCGTGGTGAACGAGGACCTGGTCAACCTCCCGAACTGGCTGCTTCTCCGGTTCCGGCTGCGCCGCACCGAGGGAGCGTGGGGGCCGTGGTTCTCCCCGGACACGCACGCTCTCCTGGAACACCGGCACACCATGGACCTCCGCCGCGCCACGCTCACCCGTGCCTTCCGGCACCGGAGCGACGAGGCGGGCGTGCTCGGCGTGGAGCAGACCCGGCTGGTGCACATGGGGGACCCTCACCTGGCCGCGCTGCGCACGGTCTTCACGGCCGAGGACTGGTCGGGAGAGGTCGAGATCGAGTCCTGTCTCGACGGGGACGTGATCAACGGCAATGTGCACCGTTACCGTGCCCTGAACCGCCGTCATGTGACCCGGGTGCGGACCGGGGCCGGGGAGCGCCGCACGATCTGGCTGAGCTGCCGGACCAGCACGTCGGACGTCACCGTCGCCATGGCGGCCCGGACGGCCGTCACGGCCGGCCGGGCTCCGGTCCCCTCGGAGTTCAGGCCGGCCCGCCACCGTGCCGTCCACCGCTCGGTGGTGCCGATCGCGCCCGGCCGGCCCGTGACCGTGGAGAAGACCGTGGCGCTGCACACCTCGCGCGACACGGCGATCAGCGACCCGCTCGGCGCAGCGCTCGACCGGGTGTCCACCGCGGCGGACTTCGCCGGCCTGCTGGACTCCCACGCCGCCGCGTGGGAGCGGTTGTGGCGGCGCGCGGACATCCAGGTCCCCGGCGAAGCCGGCCGCATCCTGCGCTTCCATCTGTTCCACGTCCTGCAGACGCTGTCCCCGCACACCGCGGACCTGGACGTGGGTGTCCCCGCGCGGGGACTGCACGGCGAGGCGTACCGAGGTCATGTCTTCTGGGACGAGCTCTTCGTGCTGCCGTACCTCAACCTGCACTTCCCGGAGGTCTCCCGGGGGCTGCTCGACTACCGCCACCGGCGTCTCGCCCGGGCCTGCCGTGCGGCGGCCGCCACGGGCCGTGCCGGGGCGATGTATCCGTGGCAGAGCGGCAGCGACGGCCGCGAGGAGTCCCAGCAGTGGCACCTCAACCCGCACTCGGGGCACTGGCTGCCCGACCACTCCCGGCTCCAGCACCACGTGGGTTCGGCGATCGCCTACAACGTCTGGCAGTACTGCGAGGCCACCGGTGACACGGAGTACCTGCACACCAAGGGCGCGGAGATGCTGCTGCAGATCGCCCGCTTCTGGGCGGACCTCTCCGTCTTCGACGCCGGCCCGGGACGCTACCGGATCCGCGGTGTCGTCGGCCCCGACGAGTACCACGACGGCTACCCGGGTGCCGCCGCGCCGGGCCTGGACGACAACGCGTACACCAACGTGACAGCGGCCTGGGTCCTCACCCGCACCCTGGACCTGTTGCGGCGCCTTCCCGCGTGGCGCCGCGAGGAACTGTTCGAACGCGTCCGGCTGGACAGCGCCGAGCTCCCCGTCTGGGAGGAGATCTCACGGCGGCTGCGGGTGCCGTTCCACCAGGGGGTCATCAGCCAGTTCGAGGGCTACGAGGGCCTGGCCGAGCTGGACTGGGACGCCTACCGGGCGCGCTACGGCAGCATCCGCCGACTGGACCGGATCCTCGAGGCCGAGGGCGACACGGTCAACCGTTACAAAGCGTCCAAGCAGGCCGACGTCCTCATGCTCGGCTACCTCTTCTCGCCCGCCGAGCTGCGGCAGTTGTTCCTGCGCCTCGGGTACGACCTGGACGACGCGATCTGGCGCAGGACCGTCGACTACTACCTGCAGCGCACCAGCCACGGCTCCACGCTCAGCGGGCTCGTGCACGGCCTGGTCCTCGCCAGGGCCAGACGCGCGGAGGCGTGGCAGTACGTCCAGGAGTCCCTGGTGGCGGACATCGCCGACATCCAGGGCGGCACGACCGGTGAGGGCATCCACCTCGGAGCCATGGCCGGAACCCTGGACCTGGTCCAGCGCGGCCTGACCGGACTGGAGACACGCGAGGACGCCCTGTGGCTGGACCCGGTACCCCTCCCCGCCCTCTCCGAGTACGGTTTCTCGCTGCGCTACCGCGGCCACTGGGGCGTCGGCGTACGCCGCAGGAGCAAGCATCTGGAGATCGGTGTGCCCGACTCGGAGGAGTCACCGATCCGCGTGGTGCTGGCCGACCGCGCGGTGACCATCGCCCCCGGGGAGACGTGCACGCTCGTCCTGCCGGAGAGCTGACGCGCGGGCGCCGGGCGCGTCCCGGCGGGAGAATGCCTACAAGGATGGAGTCGATCGTCGGCTCGCGTCGACTCGTCCAACGAAAAAGGATCACGCCCTCTGTCCGGCGCCGCCGTGACATGTGCCGCCGCGGGCCGCCCCGGACAGGAAGTTCAGCCTGCACTCGGTGCCGGTGCCGGTGCCGGTGCCGGTCCGGGAGAAATGGTCGGCGCCGACATCGCCGGGCCCCGTACCATCGGCCCTCCCCGATCCTCGAGTTCCACGAAGGACGTTGTGAACCGCTCCGATCTTTGGGCCCAGGCTCCCGCGCTCGCGGCCGGCATGGCCGCCGCCGATCACACTCCGGACGTCCAGCTGTCCCAGACCCGCTACCGCGCCGCGCTCGTGGCCGGCTGGCGCATCGAGCCCGGCTCGAGGGTGCTGGAACTGGGCTGTGGGCAGGGCGACATGACCGCCGTCCTGGCGGAGGCGGTCGGGCCGGAGGGGCGGGTGGTGGCCGTGGACGTGGCCGAGCCCTCCTACGGTGCACCGGTCACGCTCGGCGAGTCGGCAGCCCGGCTCACGGCGGGCCCCCTCGGGCCGCGCATCGACTTCCGGTTCGGCACGGACGTCCTCGACCCGTCGACCGGCTTTCCCGAAGACGCCTTCGACCATGTGGTACTCGCTCACTGCTCCTGGTACTTCGCCTCCCTCGCGCGGCTGCGGGACACGCTGGCCCGGGTGCGTCCGTGGGCGCGGCGGCTGTGGTTCACCGAGTGGGACCTGACGCCTGCCTCCGGCGACCAGTTGGCGCACCTGCTCGCCGTGCTGATCCAGGGTCAGATCGAGGCGGCGGGTTCACGCGGCCAGGGAAACGTGCGCACGCCCTTCTCCCGTGAGGAACTGCTGCGGCTCCTGCCCGAGGCAGGGTGGACGGCCGACGGCGGCGAGCCGGTCGGCACCGAGGGGCTGCAGGACGGCGACTGGGAGGTCGCCGCCTGTCTCGACATGATCGGAACGGAGGAACGCCTGCCCCAGCTGCCCGAGCAGATGCGGCAGCTCGTGCTGAGCCAGGCCGACGTCCTGCGGGCCGTCGCCGAACCGCGCGGCAACCGGGCGCTCGCCTCGTATTCGGTCACCGCGCGCTGAGCCGGCCGAACCGTCCGGAAAGACGTCCGCCCGCCGCCGGGGCGGGTCCCGCGTGCGGCGCCTGCCGTCGGCCGTTCAGTGCCGGTCCGGTGGCTCGTACCCGCCGGTGACCGGGTCCGGTCCGAGGCAGCGGTGTACCGTGCCGGTGCCCAGCTCGATCGTGGCGCGCGTCCGCATGGGGCCGGCTCCTCGCCGGGAGAGCAGTACGATCTCGGCCACGCGCGCGTGCAGTACGCCGAGCCGGGCGGCGCACGCGGGTGCCAGGACGCGCGGGCTGCGGGTGTGCCCGAGCGAGAGGTGCGGGATGAAGCGCGGGAAGCGCTCCGTGCAGTACGGGAAGGGCCCCGCCAGCGCGCGCCGGAGCTCCGTCCAGGGCTCGGCACCGGCCGCCGCGGGGTCGAGCCACACGGTGGCGTAGGACCGGTGGCGGAAGACACGGACCCCGCAGAGCCGGATGTCGAAGGGCCGGCACCCGGCGGCCGCGGCGGCCAGCAGCGGGAGCGCCACCGGGAAGTCCTCCTCCGGTACGAAGCCGAAGAGCAGGTTCACATGGGGTGGCCAGCGGCGGATCTGCGGGTCGTGCTCGACCCGGATGCGCTGGATCGCGGGCCACAGTCGCGCGGGGGGAATCCACGCCACAGCGGTCCGGGGCGTGGGACCCGACTCGAGGCGGCGGGGACCCGCGGCCGGACCAGGGGCCTCGGCCGCACCGGGCGTCACGGGGTGGGGCACACCTCCAGCATGCGCCCGATGTCCCTCTTCCGCGTCATCCGGACGGCCGTCGGACTTCCGCGAGGCGACGCACCGGGGCGGGCCTGTCGGCGGGTGAGGCGGGTCAGGGTGACGCCGTTGGGGAAGGCGGTGCGCTCGGCGACATCGAAGGCGGTGGGGGTGAAGGCGCCGTCGAAGGCCGGGATCCCGGCACCGGCGACGACGGGGTAGTTCTTGATCACCAGCTCGTCGATCTCGGGCAGGAGGGCGCCCGCCAGCTTGCCGCCCCCGCAGAGCCAGACGTCCAGCCCCGCGCCCTCCTCCCCCCTGAGCTCGCGTACGAGCGCCGACGGATCGCCCGGGACGACGGTGACGGCCGGGTCCGTCTCGAGGCCACCCGTCGCCCCGAACTGCGCAAGGTGCTCACCGCACGGGTGCGGGCCGACATCGACGCCAACGTCGCCTACCACGAGGCCTGCGGCCTCCCGGGCGACGCCATGGCCGTCAAACTGCTCACGCCGGCCCTGAACTGGCTGATCGTCGAACAGCTCACCCTGCCGGACGTCTTCACGGAGGCAGAGCGCGAACACCTGGTGACGGCAGCGGTGGAACGCATCGTGGCGGCGGATCCGAACAAGTAGATCATTGCGGACCTCACGGACACACAAGTACATTCCCTGTCAGCGCTTCGCGTCGCGGTCGCGACCGGGATCGCACCGCTGCACGCGCCGCCGCGTGTCTGCGACCTGCGTCTGGAAGGACAACCCGTCCATGACCGATCCCACGGCGAGATCCCGGGCCGCGATCCGTGGCTTCCGCGCGGGCGACGGTCCGCGGTTGGTGGAGGCATGGCGCCGGAGCGCGCCGGCCGATCCCATCGCCCCGGACCGCTTCCGTTCCCTGGTGCTGCTCGACGCCAACTTCGATCCGGAGGGGCTGCGGGTCGCCGTCGACGGCGGCCGTGTCGTCGGCGCGGCCTACGCGGTGCGCCGCCTGACGCCGATGGCCGGGACGGACCTGGAGCCCGAGCAGGGCTGGATCCCGTTCTTCTTCGTCGAGCCGGCCGTCCGCGGGCGCGGCCTCGGCCGCCGGCTGCTGACCGACGCCCTCGACTGGCTGCACCGTCACGGCCGCACCCGGGTGGACTTCTCCTCGTACACGCCGAACTACGTCCTCCCCGGCCTGGACGCCGAGGCGTATCCGGAGGCGGCCGGGCTCCTTCGGTCCCTGAGCTTTCGCACGGTGTACGAAGCGGCGGCCATGGACCGTGCTCTGGCCGGCTACCGCGTCCCCGCGGACGTCACCTGCCGCCTGCACCGACTGACCGCGCGGGGCTACCGGTTCACCACCCCGGCCGACGACGACCTGGTGCACCTGCTCGCGCTCGCCGGGAGCCGCTTCCATCCCGACTGGGCGCGCGCGATCCGGGAGTGCCTCGTCGCGGGCACACCGCTCGACCGGATCGTCGTGGTCCGGGAGCCTTCGGGCCGCCTGGTGGGCTGGGCGATGCACGGCGCGTACGAGTCGCTGGACGAGCGGTTCGGCCCGTTCGGTGTGCTGGAGGAGGTGCGTGGCACCGGACTCGGCGAGGTCCTGCTCCATCTGGTCCTGGAGCGGATGCGGGCACGCGGTGCGCACTCGGCGTGGTTCCTGTGGACCGGCGAGCAGTCCCCGGCAGGCCACCTGTACCGCAAGGCCGGTTTCACCACGACCCGGTCGTTCCACGTCATGCGCCGGGAGGCCACCGGATGACACCGTCGCGCCCCGCCGGCGGCCTGAGCCGCCGTCACTTCGCGCTCTCCCTCCCCTCGGCGCTGCTCTCCTCCGGCTGCGCCGCGCCGCACCGGGGGACCGGACGCCCCGGGGATCCGATCGTGCTCACCCTGCTCTCCCACTACGCGAGCGGAGACCTCAAGGAGGCCCTGCGGGGTCCGGTCGACGAGTGGAACGCCACCCACGACCGGGTCAAGGTGCGTACCACGGCCGTCGAGTTCACGGACCTGCTGACCACGCTCATGGTCCGGCAGGCCGCGGGCCGGGGCGCCGACATCATCCACCCGTACTGCCTGTGGAACGGCCAGCTCGTCCGGGCCGGCCTCCTGCGGCCCGCTCCCCGGGAGCACGCCGAGGAGATCGGGCGCGGCTACGGCAAGGCCGCGGTCGGCGCCGCGTCGGTGGCGGGCAAGGTCTACGGCTACCCCACCGAGGTGCAGACGTACGCCCTCTACTGCAACGAGCGGCTGCTGCGCGCGGCCGGCATCGGCGGCCCACCGCGGACCTGGCGCGAGCTGGAGGACGCGGCCCGCCGTACCGCCGCACGGGACCGGTACGGCAACACACTGGTCCAGGGGTTCGGGCTGTCGGCCTACGACGACTCCACCACCGTAGGCCAGACGCTCGCCCTGCTCAGCGCCGCCCGCGGAAGGTTCGTCTCCGCCGACGGCAGGAGCACGGCCATCGACTCGCCGGCCGGCCGGGCCGTGTTCGCTCTGGAGCAGCGCCTCGTCGTCCAGGGGGCGAGCGCGCCCGGCGTCAACGTCTACCAGGCGTTCCCGTCCGGGCAGGTGGCCATGGTGATCAGCGCCGGCTGGTGGACCGGAAGCCTGAAGTCCCTGATGGGCGAGGACTACCGCGATGTCCGGGTCGCGCCCGTGCCCGTCCCCGAGGCGGACGACGCGCCCGCCACGCTCTCCACCGGCTTCATGCTCGGGGTCAACACGGCCAGCAGGTATCCGCGCGAGGCCTGGGAGTTCCTGCGCTGGCTCAACACCGAGAAGGTGGGCGTGAAGAGCGCCCGCAAGGGTGCCACAGCGACCCGGATGAGCTCCCTGCAGGTGTCGGTGGGTTCCCTGACCGGCCGCGCCGACGACATGCGCACGCTCCTGGGCGAGGACGGCGATCCGAACCTGCGCCCCTTCCTGGACGCGCTGGCCTACGCGGTACCGGAACCGAACGTACCGGGCGCCCAGCGGGCCAAGTCGCTGCTGCGCGAGAACATCGAGGCGTTGTGGACCGGTCAGCGGTCGGTCGACGAGGCACTGCGCACCACCCGCCGTCAGGTCGATCAGGAGATGTCACGCTCATGGTGAACGCCCTGGCGACCGGCACGTCCGAACGGGCGGCACCCGGCCCCCGGTCCCACGACCCCGCTGCCGGGGGCCGCGGCCGACATCGGCGCCGACGCCGCCAGACCGTCGTCGCGTACCTCTTCCTGGCACCGACGCTGCTGTTCTTCGCGGTCTTCCTGATCCTGCCGCTCGGCTTCGCGCTGCTGCTGTCGGTGTCCCGCTGGGCCGGGTTCGCCCTCGGGGACATCGATCCGGTCGGCCTCGACAACTTCACCGGGCTCTTCGCGGACGGATCGACGTTCCTGGCGCCGGTCCTCACCAACACGCTGCTGTTCGCCCTGGGCACCGTGGTCCTCGCCCTCGCCGGCTCCGTGCTCATCGCCACCTGCATCGACAACCTGCGGTTCCAAGGACTGTGGCGCACCCTGTACTTCCTGCCGATCGTCACGACCGTCGTCGCCGTCGGCAACGTGTGGAAGTACATGTACGAGCCCGGCGGCCTCGTCAACGGCGTCCTCAACGCCGCCGGACTCGACTCGGTGGCGTTCCTGCAGGACCCGGACACCGCGCTGCCGTCGGTCGTGGTCGTCCAGGCCTGGGCCTCGGTCGGCTCGGCGATCCTCGTCCTGACCGCCGGGCTGAAGTCCGTTCCCGAGTCGTACTACGAGGCCGCCTCGCTCGACGGCGCCGGGCCCGTCACCGTCTTCCGGCGGATCACCCTGCCGCTGCTGCGGCCGTCCCTGCTGTTCGTGTGCATCACCCAGTTCCTCACCGGTCTTCAGTCGTTCGCGCTGATCGTCGTGATGACGAAGGGCGGGCCGGGTGACGCGACCCGTGTGGCCGCGCTGGAGATGTACCGGCAGGCCTTCGTCTACGGCGACTGGGGCACGGCCAGCGCCGCCGCCTTCGTGCTGTTCGCGGTGGTCCTCCTGATCACCCTGGTGCAGCTGTGGATGTTCCGGCGCACCGGGGAGGACGTATGAGCCGCCGCCGTTTCCCGTGGCTGTCGTACCTGGTGGTGGTGACCGGCGCCGTACTCACCCTGGTGCCCTTCCTGGACATGGTGCTGACGTCCTTCAAGGGACCCGGCGAGGCCGGCACGCTGCCCTACCGGTTCCTGCCCCAGGCGTTCGACCTGTCCAACTACCGGGCCGCGATCGACCAGCTCGATCTGCCGGTGCTCTTCCGCAACAGCGTCACCGCCACCGCCGTGATCACCGGATCGGTGCTGCTCACCTCGTCACTCGCCGGCTACGCACTCGCCAAACTCCGGTTCCCCGGACGCGACTTCGTCTTCCGGCTCGTGCTGTCGACGATGATGTTCCCACCGTTCCTGTTCTTCGTGCCGCACTTCCTGATCCTGGTGCACTGGCCGCTGGCGGGCGGCAACGACCTGCTCGGCCGTGGCGGCGCGGGTCTGACCGTCAGCCTCGTGGCGCTGGCCATGCCGTTCCTCGTCAACGGCTTCGGGATCTTCCTCATGCGCCAGTTCATGGTCTCGGTCCCGGACGAGGTCCTCGAGGCCGCGCGCATCGACGGTGCCGGCGAGTTCACCGTGTGGTGGCGGATCGTGGTGCCGCAGACCGGGCCGGTCGTGGTGACGCTCGGGCTGCTGGCCTTCGTCGACGCCTGGAACGAGTACATCTGGGCGCTGCTCGTCTCGACCGCCGAGCCGGACGTGATGACCCTGCCCGTCGGCATCCAGCTCCTGCAGGACCACGTCGACCCGGCCCGCACGACGCCCGTCGTCATGGCCGGCCTCGTGCTGAGCGTCCTGCCGGTCCTGACCCTCTTCCTGCTGCTGCAGAAGCACTACATCCGAGGCGTCATGCTCAGCGGCCTCAAGTGAACAGCGCACCCGGGCCCGGCACGGTGAGGCCGTGTCACACGAGCGCGAGGAGGCGTTCCAGCGGCCGGGGAACGCGGTCGAGGTCCAGGTACGCGACGAGCGCCTGTGCGTAGAGCGCCTTGCGACCGCTGTGGGTGCCCATGAAGCGCCGCAGTTGGTGCTCGACGGGCCGTTCCCGCTGCGCCGGCTGGCCCCGGAAGGTCTGGAACGGACGCGTCTCGCCCTGGGCCTCGATCACCTGCTGGACGCCCTCGGCCCCGACGGCGCGGATCAGTTCGTCCTCCAGGTCCGCCACGCAGACGTGGAACCCGAGTGTCTCCAGGCCCGCCTCCGTCGGCCCGAGCCCGACCCGCTCCAGGTGACGCCGGAAAAAGCGCTCCTCGCCGATGTCACACAGACCGGCCAGCGGCAGGCCGAGCCCCGGCGGACCGCACACATCGAGGAAACGCCCGATGTTCGTCGCACCGCCGAGCGGTACCACCGCGACGCCCTCCGCGCCGAGGTCGCGTCCGTGGCGCGTGGCCAGCGCTTCGAGCGCGACCTGATCGCTGCTCCCCTCGACGAGCACGATCCTGCGCACACCGCCGGCCAGCTCCCGGGCCACCGCGGCGGCCGCGCCCGCCCCCGCTCCGCCGGCCGCCCACGCGGCCAGTACCAGGCTCAATCGCCTCGACTCGTCCACGAGACCTCGCTTTCCGACGCCATCCTGGCACGGCTGAGAACCCGTACGCACATACGTTTTCCCGGGGATCGAGCACCCGGACGAGACCGCTGCCGTACGCGTCCGGCGCAGGTGGAGCAGATCGCGACTCAGCCGCCCACCGGCTGTCACCCACCGCCTGTCCGCGCTTGGAAACCGTCGCGGCCTCCTGCTTCTGCCGCCCGGGAGCACCGAGGAAGCCGCCGTGCGTTCCCGTCGGGCAGCGCGGCGGGAGCGGCAGGAGCCGATGGCTGGAACCAGTACGGCCAAAATCGTGTCTTTGTGCGCGTGGCAGGACGCTCCTGGGACGCCCAGGGGCCGCGGGGGCGCCACTGTTCCTGGGAGATGGCGATGAACGCATGGGCAGTGCCGGGGTATTCCGAGTCGCTCGAACTCGGCTCCGGAGCCAGTGGGCGGGTGGTCTGCGCCGTTCACGAGGAGACCGGTGTGCCGGTCGCCGTGAAGTACCTGAGCGAGTCGCTGCGGACCCGCCCGGGCTTCGTGCACGGGTTCCGCGCGGAGGCGCAGCTGCTCGGCGGGCTGGAGAGCCCGTACGTCGCCTGTCTCTACGAGTACGTGGAGGCGACGGAGGGCGCCGCCATCGTGATGGAGCTGGTGGACGGGGTCTCCCTGCGGACGCTGCTGGCCAGGCGGGGTCCGCTGGCGCCGGAGGCAGCACTGACCGTGCTCAAGGGGTCGCTGCTCGGACTGGCCGACGCGCACGGGCTCGGTGTGGTGCACCGGGACTACAAGCCGGAGAACGTACTGGTCACGCCGGACGGGGTGTCCAAGCTCGTCGACTTCGGCATCGCGGTGGACGCCGGGGTGAGCGCCGGCATCGCCGGCACCCCCGCCTACATGGCTCCGGAGCAGTGGACCGGGGCCCCCGCCTCCTTCGCCGGTGACGTGTACGCGGCCACCGCCACGTTCTTCGAGTGCCTGACGGGCCGCAGGCCGTACACGGGTGACAGCCTCGCCGAGCTGGCGTTGCAGCACGTGGAGCGTCCGGTCCCGGCCGAGGACGTGCCCGAGACGGTGCGTTCGCTGGTCCGCCGGGGGCTGGCCAAGTCGGCGGCGGACCGCCCCGCGGACGCGAGGGCGTTCGTCACCGACCTGGAGGAGAGCGCCGTCTCCGGCTACGGGGACGACTGGGAGGAGCGCGGGCGCGGGCTGCTCGCCGCGCTCGTGGCTCTGCTGCTGCGGCCCTCCGTACCCCCGGGTTCCTCCGCCGCCACCGACCAGGCGCTCACCGTGCTCAGCCGGGCGCCGGGCACGGGCCGGCTCCACGAGTGGCGGCCCTCGTGGCCCGGGATCGCCGTGTCCGGGGCCGCGCTGCTGGCGGCTGTCCTGTTCGCCCAGGGCATCGGCCGGGGCTCCGCAGTGGACGCCGGGCAGGCGGCGCAGGTCCTGGCCACCTCGAGCGCCGCCGCGGCCCACGGCGCGAGCCCGCACCCGCCGGGCACGGCCACGCCCTCGGCCCCGACGGGCTCCGCGACGCCCAGCACCGCCCCGTCCCCCTCGGGCGCCGGCACCACGGCGTCGCCCACGGCATCCGGTACCGCCCCGGCCGGCTCCCCCGAACCCACACCGAGCACCGGCGCGACGGCCGCACCCGGCAGCCCATCGGGCTCTCCCACCGCCACGGCCACCGCCACGACCAGCACCTCCGCACCGGCCGCGCCCGGGGTCAACGACGTCACGCTGTCCGGGTTCCGGCAGACGGGCCCGGCGACGGCCACGGCGACCGTCACCGTCACCACGGACGGCACCGGCCCGCTCTCCCTCACCGTCGGCTGGTTCTCGGGCGACACCGGCGGGCAGCCGGGCACGCCGGACGGTCAGCCGGCCTCGTACCGGCGCAGCGGCGCCACGCAGTACACGTTCACCGTCGACCACACCTTCCAGGGCACCGGCTGCTACTGGACGGTGCAGGCCACGACCGCTCCCGCCGCCGCCGGCGGCGCGTCACAGCAACTCCTGACCCGGCAATGCGAGATCCGATGACCACTCCCCCAGAGCACGAGTCCCTGTCGGGCCCGACGGCACCTCAGCTGCCCGTACCCGTCCCCAGGGCCGAGGACAGCGACGACTACAGCGCGACCGTACTGGCCAGCCACTGGATCCAGGGGCCCGACACGGGCACCACCACCACGCTCGTGGACCCGGCAGGGCCACTCACGCGGCCGGACGGCCCGGGGGACACCGTGCTGCGCTTCGGTCCCGGGGTGACCGCCGCGCAGGCACACGGCACGCGCCCGGCGCTGTCCGCCCCGACGGCGCTCGCCACGCGCCCGCCACGCGGTCGCCGGCTGCGTCGCCACGCCCTGCCCGCGCTCGTCGTGAGCGCGGTGCTCCTGTTCCTCTGGTGGCAGGAGCACACGGCCCCGGAGCTGGCCGTGAGCCGGGTCACGGTCCACTCAGCGGACGGAACCCTGGGCTGCGGACGAACCGCCGACATCACCGGTGTCGTCCGCACCAACGGGCGTGAAGGCACCCTGGCCTACCGCTGGGAGCGCAACGACGGCACCTCCTCGGGCCTGCTGCACGCATCCGTCGGCCAAGGACAGCGACTCGCGCGGCTGAATCTCCGGTGGACGTTCCAGGGCCGGGGCCGTTTTCCCGCCGCGGCCACACTGCGCATCCTCTCCCCCACCACCCGGACGGCGACGGTCCGCCTCACCTACGCCTGCCGCTGACCCGACCGTCCTCCCGCGTGCCCCCGCGTGGAGCGCGCCTCGCCCGGTGACTCCCGGCAGCGCACGGCGAGGGCGGCGATGTCGTCGTCGACCCTGCCGCCGCTGTAGCGGAGCAGCGTGCACCCACGTACGGGATGTACTTGGGTGTGTGCCCGGTGCGGCCAGTGGGGGCACCCCCTCCGGGGGAACGTGCGCGGCGTCGCGCGGCAGACGTGACCGGTCGGACAGGCCCTGGCCCATTCGGACGAGCCACCGGCGCCACAGGGTGAACGACGCGGCCGTGTGCCGCGCCGACGGCAGCCGGCCACTCGGGGCCGCTACCGTCGGCTCCCGTGTTGCTCAGCTACGCCTTTGTGAACCTGAAACCCGGAGTGGGAAAGACGACCAGCGCAGTGTGGCTGGCCCACGCTCTTCACGAGTCGGGCATCCCACCGCTGTTGGTGGACAGCGACCCCGCGTCCTCCGCGCTGCGCTGGAGCGAACTGGCCGGTGGTTTTCCGTTTCCCGTGGTCGCCCTGCCCGTGGGCGACGTCCACCGGCGGGTGAACGACTTCCTCGGCAACCGCCAGGCGGTGGTGTTCGATGCCCCACAGCTGGAGGACCACGCCCACATCGCCCGGAGCATCATGAGATACGCGAGCGAGTGGATCGTGCCGGTGACCCCGGCCCCCATCGAGCTGGACCGCATGGCACCGATCGGCGGGGAGATGGGCGACATGCAGTCCTTGCGCGCCCGGCCGGCCCACGCCGCCGTCCTGCTGAACCGTACGAACCGGCCGGACGCCACGCGCACCGGTCCCGACGCCGACGCCCGCGAAGCCCTGACCGAGCGCGGCTTCGACGTGTTGTCCACCCACATCCCGCGGCTCGATCTGTACGCCCAGTCGTTCGGCGGTCCGGTCGACGTCAAGGGCTCGGCCTACATGGACCTCGCGGGCGAGCTCATCGGCCGTCAGGACAGGACGTGAACCAGCGCAAGGACACCTACCGGGCCGCACTGCGGCGCGAACCGCACGGCTCCGCGGCCCGCCAGGCCAAGGTCACCCGGCTGCACACCCGCTACATCCGCCTGACGATCGAACTCGACCCCGCCTTGCGGAGCAGCCTCACCGACTGGCTGACGCCGCCGGTCTCCGCGCTCCTGCACGCGGGCACCGCCGTGCTGCGCCCCCTGACGGCCCGGTGGCCCGGCAGGCGCCCCGGCCCGTGACGGACGACGCCGCTCCGGATCGCCAACCGGGCGGCGGGAGGCGGGTGTTCGGACATAGGTTGGGCCTTGGATGATCCACGCCCCGGCTGAAAGACGGACACACACCATGACCGACCCCGCGACGACACCCGAACCGACGGCCCACCCCACGATCGACACGACGGTGCCGCACTCCGCGCGCATCTGGAACTACTGGCTCGGCGGCAAGGACAACTACCCCGTCGACGAGCAGGCGGGCGACGCGTACACCGCCGTCTTCCCCGGCATCGTCACCATAGCCCGCAGCAGCCGTGCCTTCCTGCGCCGGAACATCGCGTACCTCGTGTCGGAGGCGGGCATCCGGCAGTTCCTGGACGTCGGCACGGGCCTGCCGACCGCGGACAACACCCATGAGGTCGCCCAGCGACTCGCCCCCGAGGCACGGATCGTCTACGTCGACAACGACCCCTTGGTCCTGACCCACGCCCGCGCCCTGCTCCACTCCTCCGACGAGGGGGCGACCGCCTACATCGACGCGGACGTGACGGACCCGGACCGCATCCTCGCGGCGGCCGCCGAGACGCTGGACCTCAGCCGGCCCACCGCGCTCATCCTCAGCAACATCCTGGGGCACGTCGCGGACTACGATCAGGCCCGCTTTGTCGTCGACCGGCTGATGGGTGCCCTGCCGCCGGGCAGCTACCTCTCCATCAACGACGGGTCACGCGGCATCGACCCGGTCTTCGAACAAGCCCAGGACTCCTACAACAACAGCGGTGCCGTCCCGTACAACCTGCGCACCGTCGACGTGATCACCTCGTTCTTCGACGGCTTGGAGCTCATCGAGCCGGGCGTCGTCCCGGTCACGCAGTGGCGTCCCGAGCCCGGTTCACCCGGCCCGGAGATCATCGCCGAACACGGCGGGCTCGCCCGCAAGCCGTAGGCGGTGACGCCCGGCCCCGCACGGCCGTCACGGCCGGCCGTGAC
>NZ_JBEXLP010000054.1:0-50619 GCF_040610035.1 Streptomyces sp. NPDC004542 | reverse complement strand
TCCGCGAGGACCTTCGTCGTGACGGCGTTCTCAATGTTCGCCGGCGGAGGGTCACCCTTGTCGACCCAGAAGATGGGCTCGTCGCACTTGTCCCAGCCCGGCGGAAAGCTCTTGTTGACGTACGAGTCCCACCAATAGCCGTCATCGGCCTTGTCTTCGTTGAAATCCTTGTACGGATGACCATCGACATAACGAGCACGCTGCTCGGCGTCCCACTCGTAGCCCGTGGAACCCGCCTCCCAGATCGGTTCCAGATAGGCCTTGAGCTGGGCCGGCGTGTACTTCGGTGCGTACCAGCAGGACGGCGGGGTCCAGGAGGTGGCGGAGGTGACGGGACCCACCGAGGCGCCGGAACCGTTCTTCGAGCGGTCGAAGACGATGCCTGAGGCGCTGGCGGAGATGGTGCCGTCGGGGCCACTGTCACCTTTTGGGCCGGGATTGGTCGAGTTCTGGGTGTCGCCGTCCAGGGTGTCGTCCGCGTGCGCTGCCCCAGGGTGTGCGAGGAAAGGCAAGCACACACCCGCGACGACCAGCACCGGGAAAGTCTTCAGTCTGTTCGTCAGGGCTGGCACTCGGCACTCCCACTCTGAGAGACGATCTTCTGGACCACCCAGACGCCCTTGCCGTTCTTCTTGAGCGACGTGTGATAGACGACGTAGCTCTTCGCAGTGACCTTGGTCTTCTTGACCTTGTTGGTCGTGAGGTACTTGACGTACGCCTTGCCCTGGTCCTCGCAGTAGCTGAGAGACGCGGATCCATCCTTGGCGACGGCGACTTCAGGAGCGTAAAAGCGATATGCGCCCGTGATGCCGGCCTTGTGATCCACGTAGTTCTGGATGAACTTCTGTGTACCAGCGGCAGCTTCACCCTCGTAGTAGTAGAGGTAGCCCTTGTCGAGGGCGTTTTGATGAACGATCGCGAGGTCCACTGCCTTGATGGACTGCTCACTGTCGGTCAGGACCGCGTCTTTGTCCTTGTCGCCCGTTTTAGGCCAATCGAAGGTGTACGAGAGATCGGAAGGCATCTCAAGCTCCGGGCGACCTGTGGCGGGAGACGCCGACGCACTCGGCGAAGCCGAGGCCGAGCCCCCCGTGTCCGCGCCCGCGATCTTGTCGTTGTCCTTCGAACCGCCGTCCCCGCCCCCGCCGCAACCGGCGAGGAGAAGCACGGCCATCGCTCCGGCAGCTGCTGTCGAGATCAGGCGGGGACGGCGGGTCACGGTGGGCTCCTGGTGAGGCGGTCGGGGTGGATGAAGCAGCCGATACCGTATCCAGGCTGCCAGTCGGGGTGCCAGGGCAGGCGTGGGCATGGTGCCGTACCGGCGCCGTCAACTGGGCTGTCGCTTCAGGGTTTTCGCTGTGTTCCCGCACGAAGTGCACCGTTCGGCCACAGTCTCGGGGGCCGTCTCGCCGCGAGGTCCTCGATCCAGCCGAGGGTGAGGATCGTCAGGGCGATCAGCGGCCGGACCAGGACGTACATCCAGCGCGTGTAGGTGGTGTCGAGCGCCGCCACCGCGCGGTCGCCCTGCATGAAGGGGAGGTTGTACGCCTGGTCGATGATCGGGACCGTCGCCGTGATCAGCATGTTGTGCCACAGGTAGTCGGTGACGGCGCGGTTGTTGGAGAGGGTGACGAGTCGGTCGTAGCGGCGCAGGCGGGGCGGCAGTCCCTGCCAGCTCGGGGAGTACTGCATCAGGATCACCACGAAGCCGAAGGACCAGCTCGCCTGCGCCAGAGGGATGTCGTTCAGGCCCCAGCCGTCGGGGCCGACCGCGCGGACGTTCCTCCGCGATCCGGTCGGCGTCGAGCTGGACGGTCACCTGCTGCGGGTCGGGACCGGGCGGTCCGGCGACCCCACGGGCGGCTCCGGCGGGACGGCCCGGGACGCGTGAGCGGTTCCGGGTTCCCAAGACGCCCCAGGGGTCGGCGAGCAAGCTCGTCGGCCCGGCTGCTCCTCCGGCTCGCACGGCCGGCATCACTTCGGTCGGCTTCGGCACTTCGGCCGGCTCCGGATCGGGCACCGCACCGCCGGCGAGGACGTCCGTCGTCCCGGTCTCCGGGAATCTCTGGGCGTCCGCCGCTGCCGCCGGCGGGTCCTGCGTCCCGGTTTCGGCGTCGGGCCATTGCGTCCGGGCGTCTTCCGGCCACTTCTTCACGCGCACGCGCGTTCCCCCCACGGGAATGTTTCCGGGGGCGCATACGACTGCGAGCCCGCGCCGCCGGACCCGGCCCCCACCGGTCCGAGCGTCCCCCTTGTCTCACCGTGCTCGGCTGTCCCGAACGTAGCGCCGACGTGGGGCGGGAACTTCGGAAGTTTCAATGGTGAACGTAAGTGACCGGTTCACTGATCGATTCGTCGATGGCGGGAATCCATGCTCGTTCGGGTCGCAGCAACCATCCGCGTTCCGCCGCGAGTTCCGCCGCGGCCCGTCGAACCGCGTCGAACGCGGGATGCGCGAGCCCCCTGCGCCACACCAGCGACACGGGCGACAGCGGGACGGGTTCGACGAGCGGCCGCACCACCGTCCGTGGCATGGCGGCGAAGCCGGTCACCGCGAGCACCGGGTTCCCGGTCTTGGCCATGAGCCGCTCGAACTCCTCCTCCCCCACGGCCAGCGGCGCCGGTGGCGCGACCTCGATGCCGCGTCCGGCGAAGAGGTGGTGCGCCAGGTCGGTCCACTCCGGCGTGCGCGTGTTTCCCGCCCCGGCGTACACCGTCTCGCCCGCCAGCGCGCGCAGCGGTACCGCCTCCCGTGCGGCCAGCGGGTGGTCCTCGGACAGCACGACCGCCATCGGCTCGTACCGTACGAGCTGGTGGTCGAGCCCGGCCCGCAGCGCCGGGGCCAGTCCGGCGAACCTGCCGAACGAGACGTCCAGGAGCCCGGCGAGCAGCTCGGCCGCGGCCCTCGTGAGTCCGCTCTCGTAGCGGGCCATCAGTTCGTGGTCCGGGGCGAGTTCCCGCGCCCGGCCAAGCACGCGGCGGCCGGTGTCCAGGTTCGGGGAGTTGAGGTCGACCAGGAGGGGGCGGGCCTGTCCGAAGGCGGCGAGCAGGTCGTCCTGGGCGGCGAGGACGCGGCGGGCGTGCGGCAGCAGGCGCTCGCCGTCGACGGTCAGCGTGACCTGCCGGGTGGTGCGGAGGAACAGTTCGGCGCCGAGCTCCCGTTCGAGGCGTCGTACGTCCCGGCTGAGGGCCTGCTGGGCGACGTACAGGCGGGCCGCGGCGCGGGTGAAGTGCAGCTCCTCGGCGACGGTGACGAAGGCGCGCAGGAGGCGGGGGTCGAGATGGGCGGGCGTGGGCACCGGGCGAACCTACAGCAGGACAACCTACAACAGGGGTGCGTGAATCGGCGGTGATCAGGTGTTGGACCTGCTGATCCGCTCAGGGCGACCGTTGGGTCATGCCGCAGTCGACCCTCGGGGAAGCCCCCGCGCCCGCCCGCCCCGGCGCCTACCGCCGTCTGTTCACCCACCCCGGCACCCGCGCCTTCACCGCCGGCAATCTGATCGCCCGCCTGCCGATGGGCATGTTCGGCGTGAGCGCGGTCGTCATGATCGCCGGGTCCCGCGGGTCGTACGCGCTCGCCGGCGCCGTCACCGCGACCGGTCTCGCCGCGACGGGGCTGGCCGGGCCCTGGGTCGCCCGGCTCGTCGACCGGTACGGACAGGCCCGGGTGGCCGTGCCCGCCACGGTCACCGCCGTACTGGGCAGCCTGGCGCTGCTGCTGTGCGTGCGCCTGGGCGCCCCGGACTGGACCCTGTTCGCCGCGTACGCCGCGACCGCGACCACGCCCAACATCGGCGGGATGTCCCGGGCCCGCTGGGCGCACCTGCTGCGCACCGACCCGGAGGCCCTGCACACCGCGAACGCCTTCGAACAGGCCGCGGACGAGCTGTGCTACATGCTCGGCCCGGTCCTGGCGTCCTTCCTGACCGGCACGTTCTTCCCGGAGGCCGGCACGCTGGCGGGCGCGGCGCTGCTGCTGACCGGGGTGCTGCTGTTCGCGGCGCAGCGGTCGACCGAGCCGCCGCCGAAGGCGCGTACGAAGGCCGCGTCGCCGCTGCGCGCCCCCGGCATACCGCCACTGCTGGCGTGCTTCGTCGCGACCGGCGCGGTGTTCGGCTCGATGGAGGTCGTCACCCTCGCGTACGCCGACGCCCGGGGTCACCGCTCGGCGGCCGGTGTCGTGCTCGCGCTCCAGGCGGCGGGCTCCTGCGCGGCGGGGCTGCTGTACGGGGCGCGGCGGCCGGGCGGGCCCGCGGAGCGCCGGCTGCCGTGGTGTCTGCTGGCGATGGCCGCGCTGATGTCCCTGCCGCTGCTCGCCGCCCGCACGGCGGGGACGCTGGTGGCGCTGGCGGCGGCCCTGCTGGCGGCGGGCATGGCGACCGCCCCGACGATGGTGACGGCGATGGCGCTGGTCCAGGACCGCACCCCCGGGGACCGTCTCAACGAGGGCATGAGCCTGGTGGTCACCGCCCTGCTCACCGGTGTGGGCTGCGGTTCGGCGGCCGGGGGCTGGGCGGCGGAGCGCACGGGCCCGGCGGCGGCCTTCGCGGTGCCGGTGGCGGCGGCCGGCACGGCCTTGCTGATCTTCGGTGCGGCGAGCGGTGTCCGGCGCTCCCGTCGAATCGCTTGAACCAATTCTGGCCAGAAGCATTGACGCCCTCGCGGCTCCCACATACCTTCCCCGTCGAAGCGCTTCGACACCGCGTATCGAATCGATCGACGAGCGTTGCGCGGTGTCCCGAGAAAACCCATCCGACTGCCCTGGAGGCACGGGATGTTGACAACACGAAGGCGTGCGGCGGCCGCGGCGGTGATCCTCTCCGGGTCGCTGCTCATGACCTCCTGCGGCAGTTCGGACAGCGGAGCGTCCGACGGCAAGACCCTCCGGCTCTGGCACTACGAGGCGCCCAACAGCGCCATGGGCCAGGCCTGGAACGAAGCGATCAAGGAGTTCGAGGCCAAGCACCCGGGCGTGAAGGTGAAGGTCGAGGAGAAGGGCTTCGAGCAGATCCAGAAGACGGCGCCCATGGTCCTGAACTCCTCCGACGCGCCCGACATCATGGAGTACAACAAGGGCAACGCGACCGCGGGCCAGCTGTCGAAGCAGGGGCTGCTGACCGACCTGACGGCCGAGGCCGGCAAGCGCGGCTGGGACAAGAAGCTCAGCGCCGGTGTGCGCACGACCAGCATGTACGACGCCAACGGGGTCATGGGCTCCGGCAAGTGGTACGGCGTGCCGAACTACGCCGAGTACACGATGGTCTACTACAACAAGGACCTGTTCAAGAAGTACAAGCTCGCCGAGCCGAAGACGTTCGACGATCTCACGGCCGCCATGGACACCTTCACCAAGAAGGGCGTCACGCCGCTCGCCAACGGCGGCGCCGAGTACATCGCCCAGCAGTACCTGTACCAGCTCGCCCTCTCCAAGGCCGACCGCTCGTGGGTCGACTCGTACGAGCTGTACAAGGGCAAGACCGACTTCCACGACGCGGCCTGGACGTACGCGGCGAACACCTTCGCCGACTGGGTCAAGAAGGGCTACATCGGCAAGAAGTCCACCAGCGCCAAGGCCGAGGACGCGGGCGTCTCCTTCATCCAGGGGAAGGCACCGATCCTGTTCTCCGGCAGCTGGTGGTACGGCCGGTTCCAGTCGGAGGTCAAGTTCGACTGGGGCAGCACCCTGTGGCCCGGCTCGAACCTGACCCTGGGCTCCGGCGGCAACCTCTGGGTGGTCCCGAAGAACGCCAAGAACAAGGACCTCGCCTACGACTTCATCGACATCACCATGTCGAAGAAGATCCAGAACCTGCTCGGCAACAAGGGCGGCATCCCGGTCGCGGCCGACGCGTCCGCGATCACCGACCCGAAGTCCAAGGAGCTCATCTCCCACTTCAACACGGTGAGCCAGCGGGACGGCCTGGCCTTCTACCCGGACTGGCCGGTGAACGGCTTCTACGACGTCCTCGTCTCCGAGACGCAGAAGCTGATGACGGGCAGCGAGAAGCCGGCCGGCTATCTCGACGCCCTCCAGCAGGCCTACGACAAGGGCGCGCCGAAGCAATGACGGTCACCGTCGAAGAGGGCACGCGGGCCGCCGGCAAGCACCTGCCGGCGGGCCCGCGCCGCCCCCGCACCCGCACCCGCGACTCGTACACGCTCTTCCTGCTCCCCGGGATCCTCGCCTTCCTGGCGGTCGTCATCCTGCCGTTCCTGATGAACACGGGCGTGAGCTTCACGGACTGGCAGGGCATCGGCAGCCCCAAGTGGACCGGGCTCGCCAACTACCGCGAGCTGATGGACGACTCGGAGTTCTGGGCGTCCTTCCGGCACAGCCTGTTCATGGTCGTCGCCATGGCGGCCGTACCGACGGTGCTCGGGCTGGTCCTGGCCGCTGCGCTGTTCGACTACGTCGGCAAGCACTTCGGCAGCAAGGTCGCCGCGGTGCTGCGCGCCTGCTTCTACCTCCCGCAGGTGCTGCCCATCGCGGTCGCCGGGATCGTGTGGAGCTGGATCCTCGCCCCCGACAACGGCTCCCTCAACGAACTGCTCAAGGCGGTCGGCCTGGGCTCCTGGCAGCAGGACTGGCTCGGCGACCCCGACCTCGCGCTGTACAGCGTGATGGGCGTGATGGTGTGGGTGCAGATCGGCTTCCCGCTGGTGGTCTTCATGGCGGGCCTGCAACGCGTCGACCCGCAGCTGTACGAGGCGGCCGAACTGGACGGAGCCGGCTGGTGGCGCCGCTTCTGGCACATCACGCTGCCGCAGATCCGCCCGGAGACCTATGTCGTGCTGACCTGGTGCACGATCGCCGCCCTGAAGGTGTTCGGCGCGGTGTACGTGCTGACCAAGGGCGGCCCGGGCGGAGCGACGGACGTGCCGTCGTACTTCTCCTTCGCCACCTTCTTCGAGAAGACCCAGGTCGGCTACGGAGCCGCGATCTCCACCATCCTCACCGTGATCATCCTGGCCCTCTCCCTGATCGGCCTGAAACTCCAGACCCGTGCCGAGGACGCCGAGGAAGGGGTCCGCGCATGACCGCCGCCCTACGCCGCTATCCGGTGCTGGTGGCCCTGTGCCTCGCCGCCCTGTTCATGGTGGTGCCGTTCGTCATCGTGGCCGTCAACGCGGTCAAGTCACCGGCCGAGTACTCCGCGCACGGTCCGCTCAGCCTGCCCGAGGGTCTCTACCTCGACGGCCTGAAGGACTTCTGGCAGCGGGTCGACTACGGCCAGAAACTGTTCAACTCCGTGCTGATCAGCGGCTCCGTGGCGGTCCTCGCCGCGGTCCTGTCGGTGCTCAACGCGTACGCGATCGGCATCGGCCGGATCAAGGGCCGCACCTGGGTGCTGGCCTTCTTCGTGCTGGCCAACATGCTGCCGCAGGAAGCGCTGGTCTACCCGGTCTACTACCTGAGCAAGCAGCTGGGCCTGTACGACACCCGGCTCAGCGTGATCATCGTGTTCACGGTGATCCAGGCGGCCTTCGGCACGTACCTGCTCTCCTCGGTCCTCGGGCAGTTCCCGCGCGAGATCATCGAGGCCGCCCGGATCGACGGCGCGAACAAGTGGCAGGTGCTGTGGCGGATCGTGGTGCCGGTCAGCCGGCCCACCCTCGGCGTGCTGCTGGTGTTCTTCTTCATCTGGACCTGGAACGAGTTCCTGCTCCCGCTGGTGATGCTGATCTCCAACGACAACCAGACCGTGTCGGTGGCCCTCGGCGTCCTCCAGGGCCAGCGCCTGATGGACGCCACGATGACCAACGCCGCGGCCCTGCTGGGCGTGCTGCCCGCGATCGTCTTCTTCCTCGTTTTCCAGCGGACGCTCACCCGCGGCATCGCCGTGGGCGCCGTCAAGTAAAGGGGTGCGCCCGTGAAGTTCACCGACGGCTACTGGCTGCTGCGCGAGGGTGTCACCGCGTCCCATCCGGTCCAGGTCCTCGACGTCACGGACCCGGACGGCACGCTGGAGATCCACGCGCCGACCCAGCCCATCCGACACCGCGGCGACCTGCTGAAGGGACCGGTCGTGACGATCACCGCGCACGCCCCGATGCCCGACGTCATCGGCGTGACCCTGACCCACTTCGACGGGGAGCAGCCGCGCGGACCCGAGTTCGAGCTCACCGGGACGGAGGTCGCGGCCCACACCGCGTACGACGAGGAGCACGCGACCCTCACCTCCGGCGCGCTGTCGGTCCGGGTGGCCCGCACCGGCCCGTGGCACGTCGACTTCCTCGCCCACGGCCGCGTCCTCACCTCCAGCGGACGCAAGGGCATGGGCATCATGCGGGACGGGACCGGCGCCCACTACCTGCGGGAGCAGCTGGGGATCGGCGTGGGCACCAGCGTGTACGGCCTCGGGGAGCGGTTCGGGCCGCTGGTGAAGAACGGGCAGGTCGTCGACATCTGGAACGCCGACGGCGGCACGGCGACCGAGCAGGCGTACAAGAACGTGCCCTTCTACCTGACGGACGCGGGCTACGGCGTCTTCGTCGACCACCCGGGCAAGGTGTCCTTCGAGGTCGGCTCGGAGGCGGTGTCCCGGGTCCAGTTCAGCGTCGAGTCGCAGCAGTTGACGTACTACGTGATCTACGGGCCGACCCCGAAGGACATCCTGCGCAAGTACACCGCCCTCACCGGGCGTCCGGCGCTGCCGCCCGCGTGGTCCTTCGGGCTGTGGCTGTCGACGTCGTTCACCACGTCGTACGACGAGGAGACGGTGACGTCGTTCATCGACGGCATGCGGGAGCGCGAACTACCCCTGTCCGTCTTCCACTTCGACTGCTTCTGGATGCGCGAGTTCAACTGGTGCGACTTCCGGTGGGACCCGCGGGTCTTCCCGGACCCGGAGGGGATGCTGGCCCGGCTGAAGGCGAAGGGGCTGCACGTCTGCGTGTGGATCAACCCCTACATCGCCCAGCGCTCCCCGTTGTTCGCCGAGGGCAAGGCGCTCGGGCACCTGCTGCGGCGGCCGGACGGCAGCGTGTGGCAGTGGGACCTGTGGCAGCCGGGCATGGCCCTGGTCGACTTCACCAGCCCGGCCGCCCGCGACTGGTACGCGGGGAAGCTGGAGGCGCTGCTCGGGCAGGGCGTCGACTGCTTCAAGACCGACTTCGGGGAGCGCGTACCGGTCGACGTGGCCTGGTCGGACGGCTCGGACCCGGAGCGGATGCACAACTACTACAGCCACCTCTACAACCGCACGGTCTTCGAGGTGCTGCGCAAGCACCGGGGCGAGCAGGAGGCCGTGGTCTTCGCCCGCTCGGCGACCGCGGGCAGCCAGCAGTTCCCCGTGCACTGGGGCGGCGACTGCGAGGCCACGTACGAGTCGATGGCAGAGTCGCTGCGCGGCGGGCTGTCGCTCGGGCTGTCCGGCTTCGGCTTCTGGAGCCATGACATCGGCGGCTTCGAGGGCACGCCGACGGCCGCGCTGTTCAAGCGGTGGCTGGCGTTCGGGCTGCTGTCCTCGCACAGCCGGCTGCACGGCTCCTCCTCGTACCGGGTGCCGTGGCTGTTCGACGAGGAGTCCGTGGACGTGCTGCGGCTGTTCACGCGGCTGAAGCTGAGCCTGATGCCCTACCTGTACCAGGCGGCCCGCACCGCCCACACCGAGGGCGTGCCGGTGATGCGGGCGATGGTGCTGGAGTTCCCGGACGATCCCGGGTGCGCGCATCTGGAGCGGCAGTACATGCTCGGCCAGGACCTGCTGGTGGCGCCGGTGTTCAGCGACGAGGGGGACGTGAGCTACTACGTGCCCGAGGGCACCTGGACCCACTTCCTGACCGGGCGGACGGTGACCGGGCCGCGCTGGGTGCGCGAGCGGCACGGGTTCGACAGCGTGCCGTTGCTGGTCCGGCCGGGGGCGGTGATCCCGGTGGGGGCGGTGGACGACCGGCCCGACTATCCCCACGCCGACGGGGTGACCCTGCGGGCGTACGGGCTGCGGCGCGGGGCGCAGGTGACGGTGCCGGTCGGGGACGTCGCCTTCACCGTCGTACGGGAGGGGGACACGCTGCGGGCCTCGTCCAGTGACCCGTCGGCGCCGTGGGCGCTGGCGGCCGGGGAGCGGGTGGCCCGGGCGGCGGCCGGGACGGGGTTCCTCACGCTGGAACTGGACTGATGGAGCTCGACCGACGGAGGTGGCACGATGGTCAAGATCACCGATGTGGCGCGGCACGCCGGGGTCTCCCCCAGCACCGTCTCCTACGCGCTCAGCGGCAAGCGTCCCATCTCCGAGGAGACCCGGCAGCGGGTCGAGGCGGCCATCCGCGAGCTGGGCTACCGGCCGCACGCGGGTGCCCGCGCCCTGGCCAGCAGCCGCTCGAACGTCCTGGCCCTGGTGATTCCCTTACGGGCCGGCATCCACGTCCCGGTGGTGATGCAGTTCGCGATGTCGGTGGTGACGACGGCGCGCCGGCACGACCATGACGTCCTGCTCCTCACCCAGGAGGAGGGCGAGGAGGGGCTGAGCAGGGTCGCGGACACGGCCCTCGTCGACGCGCTGATCGTGATGGACGTCCAGCTCCACGATCCCCGGCTGCCGTTGCTGCGCTCGCTGGACCGCCCGTCCGTGCTGATCGGGTTCCCCGCCGAGCCGGACGGGCTGACCTGCATCGACCTCGACTTCGAGGCGGCCGGCGAGGCGTGCGTGGAGCATCTGGCGCGGCTCGGCCACCGGGTGGTGGCCCTGGTGGGGTCGCCGCCGGAGGTGTACGTGCGGGGGACGGCGTTCGCCCAGCGGGTCGTCCAGGGCTTCACGGCCGCCGCCGACCGCAACGGGATGACCGGCTCCGTCCGCCCCTGCGAGGCCTCGCCGGCGGCGGCCCGCCTGGTCGCCGAGCGACTGCTGCGTGAGCAGCCCGCCTTGACGGGGGTCGTCGTCCACAACGAGCCGGTCCTGGAACCGCTGATCGACGCCTTCGAGCAGCTCGGCCTCCGCGTCCCCGGCGACCTCTCGGTCACCGCCATCTGCCCGGACGAGCTCGCCGAGTCCGGACGCGTCCCGGTCACCTCCGTCGCCCTGCCCTCCGCCGAGGTGGGCGAGCGGGCGGTGCGGCTGCTGATGAAGAAGCTGGACGGGACCGCCGTACCCGAGGCGACGCTGCTGCCGCCCCGGATCACCGACCGGGCCAGCACCGCGCCACGCAACGCCTGAACGTTCCGTACCACCCCTACCGGCCCTACCGCACCGCCCCTACCGAAGGAGCAGTGGCATGAAAGGCACGAGAAGAAGACAGGGAACCACGTTACTGGCGGCCCTGGCCCTGATCGCGGGGCTCGGCGCCACCGTCCCGGCCCACGCCGTCCCGGCGTACCCCTTCCGCGACCCGCGCCTCCCCGTGGACGCGCGCGTCTGCGACCTGCTCTCCCGCCTCACCCTCGACGAGAAGATCTCCCTGCTGCACCAGTACGAGCCTGCCGTCCCCCGCCTCGGCATCCAGTCCTTCCGCACCGGCACAGAGGCCCTGCACGGCGTGGCCTGGCTGGGCAGGGCCACCGTGTTCCCGCAGGCCGTCGGGCTGGCCTCCACCTGGGACCCGGCGCTGATCCGGCAGGTCGGCTCGGCCGTCGGCGACGAGGCGCGCGGCTTCCAGCAGCAGCGCCCGGCCGGCTGGGGCCTGAACCTGTGGGCGCCCGTGGTGAACCTGCTGCGCGACCCGCGCTGGGGCCGCAATGAGGAGGGCTACTCGGAGGACCCCTACCTCACCGGCGCGATCTCCACCGCGTACGGCACCGGTCTGACCGGCGGCGACCCCGACCATCTGAAGACGGCCCCCACCCTCAAGCACTTCCTCGCCAACAACAACGAGGAGCACCGCGACACCACCTCCTCCGAACTGCGCCCGCGCGTGCTGAAGGAGTACGACGAGCAGGCGTTCAGACCGGCGATCGAGGCGGACGCGGCGACGGGCGTGATGTCGTCCTACAACCTCGTCAACGGCCGCCCGGACACGGTGGACCCGGCCCTCGACGACACCGTCCGCACCTGGACCGGGCGGGACCTGCTGAACGTCACCGACGCCTACGCGCCCGGGAACCTGGTCGGCAGCCAGCAGTACTACGGCACCCAGACCGAAGCGGACGCGGCCGCGCTGAAGGCGGGCATCGACAGCTTCACGGACAACGACACGGACTCCGGACCGACCACGGCCGCGGTCGAGTCGGCGCTCTCCGCCGGCCTGCTGAAGGAGTCGGACGTCGACACCGCCGCCCGCCACGTCCTGAGCATCCGGGTCCGGCTGGGCGAGTTCGACCCGGGCGGCGGCAGGTACGGCTCCATCGACGCCTCCGTCATCGACAGCCCGGCCCACCGGAAGCTGGCGCGCGAGTCGGCGACCGAGGCGGCGGTGCTCCTGAAGAACGACGGCACGCTGCCGCTGCGGAAGTCCGGCAGCACCGCGGTGGTCGGCCCGCTCGCCGACACCCTCTGGACCGACTGGTACTCCGGCACCCTGCCCTACGCGGTGACCCCGAAGGACGGCATCGAGACCAAGCTCGGCACATCCGTGGCGACCAGCGAGGGCGTGGACCGGATCGCGCTGAAGGACACGGCGACCGGGAAGTACGTGACGGCGGGCACCGGGGAGGCCGGCGCGCCCCTGAAGGAGACGGCGGACACGGGTCCCGCCACCCAGTTCGACGCGTTCGACTGGGGCGCGGGCATCGTCACGCTCCGCTCGGCCGCCAACGGCAGGTACGTCGGCTACAACTGGTCCGACTTCGTCAACGACCAGACGCAGCCCGGCGGCTGGTTCGTCCAGCAGCAGTTCAGGCTGGAGCGGCAGGACGACGGCACGTACCTGCTGCGATACGCGGGCTACGAGACCGCCGAGTCCTGGTGGTCGAACCCGGTCTACCTCGGCCCGGCCGGCAGCGACGGCAGGCTCGGCCTGGTCCCCAGGGACCAGGCGGCCCACTACGCGAAGGACGTGGTCCGGGACGGCCTGGCGGACGCCGTCGCCGCGGTGAAGGGCAGGGACCGGGCGGTGGTCGTGGTCGGCTCCAACCCCTCCATCAACGGCCGCGAGGCACACGACCGCACCGACACGGGCCTGGCACCCGCGCAGCAAGCCCTGGTCAGAGCGGTTCGCAAGGCCAATCCGCACACGGTCGTGATCGTCGAGAACAGCTACCCGACCACGCTGGGCGCCCTCCAGAAGGAGGTCCCGGCCCTGCTGTGGACCACCCACGCCGGCCAGGAGACGGGCAACGCCCTCGCCGACCTCCTCTACGGCGACGCGAACCCGTCCGGCCGCCTCACCCAGACCTGGTACCGCTCGGACGCCGACCTCCCGCCGATCCTCGACTACGACATCATCAAGTCGGGCCGGACCTACCAGTACTTCAAGGGGCGGGCGCTCTACCCGTTCGGGTACGGGCTGTCGTACACGACCTTCCGCTACGGCGGCCTGCGGAAGGTGTCCGACGGCTACGAGGTACGGGTCACCAACAGCGGGCGGCGGGCCGGCGCCGAGGTCGTACAGCTCTACGTCCACCAGCGCGCCTCCCGCGACGAGCAGCCCCTGAAGCGGCTGAAGGCCTTCCAGCGGGTCTCACTGGAGCCGGGCGAGACCCGGACGGTCCGGCTGAAGGTGCGGCCGGCCGACCTGGCGCACTGGGACGTCACCCGTTCGAAGTGGGTGGTGGAGACCGGCATGTACGACGTCATGGCGGGCGCGTCCTCGGCGGACGTCCGGGCGCGGGCCACCTGGGCCGTGCGCGGCGAGACGATCCCGCCCCGCGACCTGTCGAGGACCACCCGCGCCGAGAACTTCGACGACTACGCCTCCGGCATCCACCTGGTCGACGAGTCGAAGGCGGCGGGCACGGCGGTGGCGGCCGCCTCGGACGGGGCGTGGCTGAAGTTCGCGGACACCCGGCTGGGCCCGGGCGCCCAGGAATTCAGCGCGCGCGTCGCGGGGGCCGCCGGCACGGTCGAGGTGCGGCTCGGGTCCCCCAGCGGCCGGCTCGTCGGCCGGGCGACGACCGGCGGCACGGCATCGCCGTACGACTACGGGACGGTGGACGCCCGGCTGACGGCAACGGCGAAGGGCCGGGCCGACGTCTACCTGGTGCTGAGCAAGGGCCTGCGGCTGTCGACGTTCCGCCTGCGCTGACCGGCCGGACCGGCACGCGACAAGGGCCCCGCCGCGCTGACGCGGCGGGGCCCTTGCCCTGCATGGGATGAGAGGATCTGGTGGAGATGGCGGGAATCGAACCCGCGTCCAACGGTGCGGAACCAGGGCTTCTCCGTGTGCAGTTCGCTGTGCTTTTCTCGGCCCCGGCGATCACGCGAACAAGTCGCCGACGGGCCCAGTCACTGTTAGGTTTCCCTCTTCACCCCGTGACCGGGATCAAGGTTTAGTCCCCTAGCTGATGCCAGGATCCGGGTCGGGAACAGCCCCGGGCTGACACTCCTATGAGAGTTCGCTAGCTGCTGATTAGGCAGCGAGGGCGAACGAGGAGGAATCGCGCTTGGTGTTGGCGATTATTTTTTTCGGCCTGTGGTTTACGAGATCATGGCCGCTTCCTCGACACGCTTCCCCTGCTTCGACATCCGCTGTCGAAACCGATCATCCCCATGTTGATTTTTCAATCCGCGCACCCGCTGTGGAGTGCAGATGCCATCGTACGTGACCAACGCGGGTCCGTGCCAGCTTGTTCCCGCTAGCCGCGCTGCTTCCGCCGTGCCGCCGCGATCGCGCGGTCCGACTCCCGCCGGTCCTGCTTCTCTCGCAGGGTCTGGCGCTTGTCGTACTCCTTCTTGCCTCGCGCGAGGGCGATCTCGGCCTTCGCGCGGCCGTCCTTGAAGTACAGGGCGAGGGGCACGATCGTGTGACCCGTCTCCTGGGACTTGGACTCCAGCTTGTCGATCTCCTCGCGGTGCAGGAGCAGCTTGCGCTTGCGGCGCACGGAGTGGTTGGTCCAGGTGCCCTGGCTGTACTCGGGGATGTGGGCGTTGTGCAGCCACGCCTCGTTCCCGTCGATCTGGACGAAGCCGTCGGTCAGCGAGGCGCGCCCCTGGCGCAGCGACTTCACCTCGGTGCCGGTGAGGACGAGCCCGGCCTCGTAGGTGTCGATGATCGCGTAGTCGTGCCGTGCCTTCTTGTTCTGCGCGACGATCTTGCGCTTGCCGTCCTTGGCCGCCTTGGCGGCCCCTCCGCCCTGCTTGGGCTGGGACTCCTTCGGTACGTACATTCCCTTGCTCATAGTGCCGTCCATTTTCGCACTACGGAGGGGGTCTGCGGAAAGCGTTTCACGACGGGTCGCCCAGGCCGCTGAGCACCGTCTCCGCCCGCCGGAGCGCGTCCTGCCCGGCCTCCAGGTCGGGGGTGATGCCCCGGCCGTCGACGGCGCGGCCGGACGGGGTGCGGTAGTGGCCGACGGTCAGCTCGGCGACGGAGCCGTCGGGCAGCGTGCTGGGCATCTGGACCGAGCCCTTGCCGAAGGTCCGGGAGCCGATGACGACCGCGCGGCCGCGGTCCTTCAGGGCGCCGGTGAGCATCTCGGCCGCGCTCATCGTGCCGCCGTCGACCAGGGCGACCAGCGGTCTGGCGGTGTCGCCGCCGGACGCGGCGTGCAGGGCGTGCTGCTCTCCGTCGACGTCGTAGGTGGCGACCAGGCCGCCGTCGAGGAAGGCGGAGGCTGCGGTCTGGGCCTCGGTGACCAGGCCGCCGGAGTTGCCGCGCAGGTCGAGGATGATCCGGCCGTCGCCCGGCGCCCGGCGGACGGCGCTGCGGACGGTGTCGCCGGAGCCCTTGGTGAAGGCGGCGACCCTGATCACGGTCACCGAGCCGGCGAGCTTGCGGACGGTGACGGGGTCCGTGGAGAGGCGGGCCCGGCGCAGGGTCTCGCTCCACGCGCGCGTGCCGCGCTCCAGGCCGAGCCGGACGGTGGTGCCGGCGGGCGCGTCCTGGGCGTCGCCGCGGAGTAAGGAGACGACCTCGGTGACGGGCAGTCCGTCGACCCGCCGTCCGTCGACGCCGCGCAGCCGGTCGCCCCGGCGGATCCCGGCGGCGGCGGCGGGCGACCCGGGCTGCACCTTGGTCACCTCGATCCGCCCGTCGCGCCCGCGCCGCGCCCACAGGCCGACGCCGGTGTACTCGCCGTCGAGGGCCTCCTGGAACTCCTCGTACTCCCCGCGCGAGTACACGGCACCCCAGCGGTCCCCGCTGCGGCTGACCGCGCGCTCGGCGGCCTCCATGGGGGACGTGCCGTCGGCCATGGCCTCGGCGGCGGCCCGCTGGACGTCCTCGTGCCGGGGGGCCGTACGGGCCGCGCCCGGTGCGTCCTTCCGGCCGGCGGCACCGGGGTGGAGGCCGCCGGGCAGGGCGCCGGTGGCGGCTCCGGTCACGAGCACGCCCGCGAAGACCAATGTCAGGGCGGCCCCGCGGCCGATGCGGCGGGGCTGGCAGAACAGGTCGCGGCCTGACATGCGGGTGAGTCTAGGACAACGCGAAGGGCCGTACGGTCGGTTGACCGGACGGCCCTCTTGGCATGCGTCACACCTTCAGGTACTTGCGCAACGCGAAGAACGCGGCCAACGACGGCATCAGCAGGCTCGTGGCCAGGATGAGGGGGAGCTTCGTCAACACGGCGTCCCAGCCGATGAAGTTGATCAGGTTCAGCTTCTGCGACAGGGCCAGGCCATGGTCGATGATGAAGTACCGCGCGAAGACCAGGAATCCGCAGGCCACCGTGCCGCCGATCAGTCCGGCGACCGCGGCCTCGGCGATGAACGGCGCCTGGATGTAGAAGCCGGAGGCACCGACCAGCCGCATGATCCCGGTCTCCCGCCGACGGCTGAACGCGGAGACGCGCACGGTGTTGACGATCAGCATCAGCGCGACGACCAGCATCAGGGCCATGATCATCCGGGCGGCCCAGTTCATGCCGTTGAGCAGCCCGAACAGGTTGTCCAGGATGCCCTTCTGGTCCTGCACCGACTGCACGCCGTCACGCCCGTCGAAGGCGGTCGCGACGACCTGGTACTTCTCCGGGTCCTTGAGCTTGATCCGGTACGACTCCTCCATCTGGTCCGGAGTGAGCGATCCGACCAGCGGGGAGTCGCCGAACTGCTCCTTGTAGTGCTTGTACGCCTGGTCCTGGGACTCGTACGTCACCGTCTGGACGACCGGCATCTTCTTCAGGTCGGCGAGGATCTGCTTCTTCTGGTCCTCGGTGACCGCACCCTTGGCACAGTTGGAGTCGGACTCGGCGTCGCTCTTGTTGCAGAGGAAGATCGAGACGTTGACCTTGTCGTACCAGTAGCCCTTCATGGTGTTGACCTGGTCGCTCATCAGCAGCGAACCGCCGAACAGGGCCAGGGACAGGGCGACGGAGACGATCACCGCGAAGGTCATCGTGAGATTGCGGCGGAGACCCACACCGATCTCCGACAGTACGAACTGGGCGCGCATGGCGACTGGTTAAGCCTTTCCGGATCCAGGACCCTGGGGATCGTCAGTGCTGGTAGCCGTAGACGCCGCGCGCCTGGTCGCGGACGAGGCGGCCCTTCTCCAGCTCGATGACGCGCTTGCGCATCTGGTCCACGATGTTCTGGTCGTGCGTGGCCATCACGACGGTCGTACCGGTGCGGTTGATCCGGTCGAGCAGCTTCATGATGCCGACGGAGGTCTGCGGGTCGAGGTTGCCGGTGGGCTCGTCGGCGATCAGCAGCTTGGGCCGGTTGACGAAGGCGCGGGCGATGGCCACGCGCTGCTGCTCACCGCCGGACAGCTCGCCCGGCATCCGGTCCTCCTTGCCGCCGAGCCCGACGAGGTCGAGCACCTGCGGCACGGACTTGCGGATCTCGCCGCGGGACTTGCCGATGACCTCCTGTGCGAAGGCCACGTTCTCCGCGACCGTCTTGTTGGGCAGGAGCCGGAAGTCCTGGAACACCGTCCCCAACTGGCGGCGCATCTGCGGCACCTTCCAGTTGGACAGACGCGCGAGGTCCTTGCCCAGCACGTGCACCTGTCCGTGGCTGCACCGCTCCTCGCGGAGGATCAGCCGCAGGAAGGTGGACTTTCCGGAGCCGGAGGACCCCACCAGGAACACGAACTCGCCCTTCTCCACTTCCAGGGACACTTCCCTGAGTGCGGGGCGGGTCTGCTTGGGGTAGACCTTGGAGACATTGTCGAATCGGATCACGGATGCACCACGGGTCGCCGGGGGTAGATGTGCGTGACCATACGCGAACCGGGTAGGCAAGCGCAGTCGCCGGTCAGGGTTCCGGGCGGGTTGTGCTTATTTGTACCGTCCAGGTGGCCGCGAGAGATGTGCGCCACCCCTTCCGCAGCGCCCGCGCGGGCTCCGGAGGAACCTGGCACAGTGGAGGGGGAACGTTCTCGGCCCCGTACACGTTGTACGGGTGATGGCCGGTGCAAGGAGGGCGAGCGCATGACGTACGACCGGTTGGTGTGCGCGAACTGCGCGGCGCCCGTGAACGAGGGCCGGTGCCCCGTGTGCCGCGCCAACCGCGAGCGACTGCAGCAGGAGAACTTCCTCGCGGGACTGAACCCGATGGCGCTGATCGCGCTGCTGGCGGTGCTGATCGCCGCCGTGGCGCTGCTGGCGCACCAGAGCGCGTGAGCGTTCCCGCCCCGTACACCTGAAGGGCCCGGAGCACAGGCTCCGGGCCCTTCGTGGTCAGCGGTGGGCACGCGTCGTACCCGGCCGGCTACCGTCAGGCAGCGGCACCGCCCCGGCCGCCGACGAGGCGCGGCAGAACACGGAAGCCGATGCCACCGGCGATCATGGTGGCGGCGCCGACGATCAGGAACGCCGTCTGGCCGGCACCGGTCTCGGCGAGCTCGTCACCGCTGCCCTGGGCCTGGGTGTTCGAGCCCGTGGTGTCGGAGCCGGTGTCGGTGAGGGCCGAGGTGCCCGCCTCCTGCGCGGAGGTGCCGGAGCCGCCGTCGGGGTCGTTGTTGTTGCCGCCGTCGTTGTTGTTGCCGCCGTTGCCGTGGCTGCCGCCCTGCGAGGGCTCGGAGGACGCGGTGGGGTTCTCGGAGGGCTGGGCCGTCGTCGGCTCCGGGTCCTCGGTGGGCTCGGTCGGCTCCTCGGTGGGGTCCGTGGGCTCCTCGGTCGGGTCCGTCGGCGTGGCCGTCTCGGTCGGGATGGTGGTCGGCGGGTCGGTCGGGTCCGTCGGGTCCGGGGTCGGGTCCTCGTCGGCGCACAGGACGCCGAGCACGCAGTCCGACTCCGTGGCGGAGGCGGCGCCCGCGGCGGTCAGGGAGGCGCCCGCGGCGATCACGGCGCCGGCGGCGATCCGCGCGATCCGGATCCGCGTCTTCTTGGTCATATGGTTGCTACCCCCAGTAGCTGTAGGTCAGTGAGCGGCGCATGGGGCCGGCCGTGATCGACGGAGGCAGCGGACGAAGTTCACGTCACCGCGCGGGTCCCCCGGTTCACATGCGCCCCAGAGATACGCATGCCAGCTTCACCTTTCCCATTTTTCAAAGCAACGTCAAGGCCGTTGCGCGTGCGATGTCCACCGGTGGGCCGTATGCCGGGAGTTGCGGTGTGTAAGTGTGATGGAGAACCCAGACAAAACAACAACTGCCGCCCAAGGGGCGGCAGTTGTCAAGTCGACAAAATTACTTCTCTTGCTGCTTGCGCCAGCGAATACCGGCCTCGAGGAACCCGTCGATCTCCCCGTTGAACACGGCCTCCGGGTTGCCGACCTCGTACTCCGTCCGCAGGTCCTTGACCATCTGGTACGGGTGCAGCACGTACGACCGCATCTGGTTGCCCCAGGAGTTGCCGCCGTCGCCCTTGAGGGCGTCCATCCTGGCCTGCTCCTCCTGCCTGCGCCGCTCGAGCAGCTTCGCCTGGAGGACGTTCATCGCGGTGGCCTTGTTCTGGATCTGCGACCGCTCGTTCTGGCAGGAGACGACGATGCCGGTGGGCAGGTGCGTGATGCGGACCGCGGAGTCGGTGGTGTTCACGCCCTGACCGCCGGGGCCGGAGGACCGGTAGACGTCGATCCGCAGCTCGCTCTCGTCGATCTCGACGTGGTCGGACTGCTCCACGACGGGCAGGACCTCCACGCCCGCGAAGGAGGTCTGCCGGCGCCCCTGGTTGTCGAAGGGCGAGATGCGCACCAGCCGGTGCGTGCCCTGTTCGACGGAGAGGGTGCCGTAGGCGTAGGGGATCTGCACGGCGAAGGTGGTGGACTTGATGCCCGCCTCCTCGGCGTACGAGGTCTCGTACACCTCGGTCTTGTAGCCGTGCTGCTCGGCCCACCGCAGGTACATGCGCTGGAGCCGCTCCGCGAAGTCGGCGGCGTCGACGCCCCCGGCCTCGGCGCGGATGTTCACGAGCGCCTCGCGAGCGTCGTACTCGCCGGAGAGCAGCGTGCGGACCTCCATCTCGTCCAGTGCCTTGCGGACGGCGGCGAGCTCGGACTCGGCCTCGGCACGGGTGTCCGGGTCGTCCTCCTCCTCGGCCATCTCGAAGAGCACGGCGAGATCGTCGATCCGTCCGCGCAGCGCCTCCGCCTTCCTGACCTCGGCCTGGAGGTGGGAGAGCCGGCTGGTGATCTTCTGCGCTTCGTCCGGGTTGTCCCACAGGGACGGCGCGGCCGCCTGCTCCTCGAGCACGGCGATGTCTGCCCTCAGCTTGTCGAGGTCCAGAACGGCCTCGATCGACTCCATGGTCGAGGAGAGGGACTTGAGCTCTTCGGATACATCGACGACTGCCACGCCATCCAGCGTAACGGTTCCTTCAGCCAACCCCGGCCGAAAGAGGTATCCGGGGCCGGTCCGGGGCCGCGCCGGGGGCCGCCGCCGCCCTGCCCCGCTCCGGCCCCGTGCCGGGCCTCGCCCTCAAGCCCCGGACGGGCCTCGTCGCCAACTGCCGGACGGGCCCGGCCTGCTCACGGCGTCGAAGAGGTGTGCGTTTCCCCGGGGGGCGTTCCCGAGTCGTCGCCCGAGGTCGCCAGCCACGCGCCGACGCCGAGCGCCGCCGCGAGCGTGACTCCGGCCACTGAGAGGGTGATCCTGCGCCGCCGCGCGGCCGCCCGGTGCCGTGCCGAGCCGGGGCGGGGCGCTCCGGCGGCCCGGGGGGCGCGTGCGGTGCCCCGCGCGCCTCCGGCCAGCTCGTCCGGGCCCGGCACCCGCATCGAGGTGTGCGTGTCCCGGTTGGAGTCCGGCTCGGCCCCCGGCACCAGGGACACCGCCCCGCGCCGCCGCACCGGTTCGTCCCCGGGCCGCGCCGGGAAGGCCTGCTCCTGCGCCACCGTCTCCCCGGAGGCCTCCGCGTCCGGCTCGTCCACCTCCAGCGGGGGCACCCCGGCCAGCAGCGGCAGCTGCTCCCGCAGCCGGGCCGCCAGCTCCGACGCCCTGAGGCGCGAGGCCGGCGCCTTGGCCAGGCACTGCACGATCAGCTGCCACAGCTCCTCGGGGATCCCGGGCAGCGGTACGACCGTCTCGGTGACGTGCCGCCGCAGGACGGCCCCGGGGTGGCCGCCCCCGAAGGGGGTGAAGCCGGCCAGCAGCTCGTACAGCACCGTGGCCAGGGCGTAGATGTCGACCGAGGCGCGGGGCGGCAGGCCCTCCACGATCTCCGGCGCCAGGTAGTCCGGGGTGCCGATGATCTTCGTGGCCCTGGTCCGCTTGGGCGAGTCGATCAGCTTGGCCACGCCGAAGTCGGTCAGCAGCGCCGGGTGCGCGCCGCCGGGGCCGAGCGGGCCCTGCATGTCCAACAGCACGTTCTCCGGCTTGACGTCCCGGTGCACGACGCCGGCCGCGTGCGCCGCCGCGAGCCCGTCGGCGACGTCCGCGACGATCGCCACCGCCGCCTCGGGCGCGAGGCGGCGCTCACGTTCCAGCCGGGTGCGCAGGTCCGTGCCCCGGACCAGGTCCATGACGAGCGCGAGGTCGTTGCCGTCGACCACGAGGTCGCGCACCGAGACGACGTTCGGGTGCTCCAGGCCGAGCAGGGCGGTGCGCTCCTGCACGAAGCGTCCGACGAGTTCCTGGTCGGAGGCGAGGTCCTCGCGCAGCAGCTTGATGGCGACGGGCCCGTCCGGTCCCTCGCCCAGCCACACCGTGCCGGCGCTGCCCCGGCCCAGGATCTGGTGGGCGGTGTACCGGCTGCCGATCTTCCGTGCCAAGGCTGCTCCTACTGACGCGTGTTGTCGTTAAAAGTACGCGTCCGAGGAGCCAACCTTCACCGGGGGGACGGAAATCACCCGTCAGATGTCGACAAATCCCCAAACCGGCGATCAGTTGCCGCCGGTCTGGCTCCCGAGGTCCTTGACCCACTTGGTGGCCGTGCCGACCCAGTGGGTCAGCTCCCCCCAGTAGCTCCTGCCGGTGCCGATCCAGTCCTGCAGGGGGCTCAGCTCCCAGATCAGCCAGCCCGCGACGAACAGGATGACGATCGTGAACAGGCATCCCTTCAGGCAGCCGAGGCCGGGGATCTTCATCGGGTTGGCGCCGCGCCGGCGCGGCTCCCGTGGCTCCCGCGCCGGCCGCCGGGGCTCCGCCGGAGCGGGCGGGGCGTACTGCTGCGGCTGGGGGGCGTACTGCTGGGGCTGCTGCTGCGGATAGCCGTACCCGGGCGGCGGGCCCTGCTGCGGACGCTGCCGGGCCTGGCGCGGCTGGGGCTGCTGCGGGCGTGCCTGCGGCTGCCGGGGCTGCTGCTGGGGCTGCTGCTGGGGCCGGGCCACCTGGCGCTGCGGGCGGCGGCGCAGCGGGTCCTCGTCCGGGTCGAGGTACTGGACCTGGGTCTGCTCGTTGCGGTCACGGGCGGCGCGCAGCTGGTTCTGCCAGGGGTGCGGCTGCTCCGGCGGCTGCTGGCCCTGTTGCCCCTGCTGTCCGGCGCCGGGCCCGCCGGGCGGCACCGGGGGCATGACGGCGGTCGGGTCGGCGGCCCCGGTGTGCGGCAGCACGGTGGTGGGGTCCGCCGCGCCCGCCGGGCCGCCGGTGTGGGGCAGGACGTCGGTCGCCCCGTTCGGGTCGTACGCGCCGGGCGCCGGGCGCGTGGGAAGCACCTGCGTGGGGTCGGCGGCCCCGGGGACGCCCGGTACGGCGGCCGGCGCCGGGTCCGGGGCGAGCAGGGCCCCGACGCCCTCGGCGGCGGCGATCTGCGCGCTGTTGGCGTGCACGCCGATGCCCTCGGCGACCACGCGCAGGCCGCGCGCCAGGTTCTCGGCGCTGGGCCGTTCCGCCGGGTTCTTGCGCAGGCAGCGCTCTATGACCGTCCAGAGCGGGTCGGGGACGGTCGAGGGGCGGCGCGGTTCGGCGCTGAGGTGCTGGTGCAGCACCTCCAGGGCGCTACCGCCGGAGAACGGCGGGCGGCCGGTGACCAGCTCGTACAGCAGGATGCCGGCGCCGTAGATGTCGACGGCGGAGGTCTGCGGGCGGCCCTCGGCGCTCTCGGGGGCGACGTAGGCGGGCGTGCCCACGAACTCCTGCGTGCGGGTGAGGCCCGGGGAGTCGGCCAGGCGCGCGATGCCGAAGTCGGTCAGCAGCGGGTGCAGCCGGCCGTCGTACTGCTGGAGCAGCACGTTGGCGGGCTTCAGGTCGCGGTGGACGACGCCGTCGGCGTGGCTGGCGGCGAGCGCGTCGGCGACCTGCGCGGTCATCAGCGCGGCGGCGACCGGCGTGAGGGGCCCGTTCTCGCGCAGGTAGCGGTGCAGGTCGGGGCCTTCGACGAGGTCCATGACCAGCGCCAGCAGGTCGCCCTCGACCACCAGGTCGCGCACCCGGACGATGTTGGGGTGGGTGAGCCGGAGCAGCACGGACCGCTCCCGGAGGAACCGCATGACGACGTCGGCGTCGCTCGCCAGCTCCTCCTTGAGGACCTTGATCGCGACGGTCTCGCCGGGCTGGCCGGGCACGGCCGCCTCGGCGCCCGCGGTCTCACGCTGGCGGGCTCGCCAGACGGTGCCCGTGGCGCCGCGTCCGAGCGGCTCCTCGAGCAGGTACTTGCTGCCTACCGGCCGCACGTCATGCGCTCCCTGCTGCTTGCTTCGGCTGCTTGCTTCGGCTGCTTGCTCGCCTTTTCCGGTCCACTGTAGTGCCGCCCCTCACGGCACTACGTATGCGTTCCGGTGCATGTTCGAAGGAAAGACGCTCACCTCGGTCCCCCGGTTGCCGCGGCCGGACGTGACCGATCTCAAGTGATCGACGGTGCACTACCGGTCAGGCACTTTTGGGGGCAGAGCTGACCAATCAAGATCACTTGACGCCGGGCGAGGGGCGCGCTGTCAGTGGCAGGTGCGAGGATGCCTGCAGTACTGGCCGACGTGCTCGTGCGGGGTGGGGGGAAGTCCGCGCCCGCGCAGAAGGGACAGCTGACGGCGATGCAGATCCGGCTGACCGTCGTAGACCCGCTGGGCCCGTCCCCGCAGCGGGGCCGCGCCGCGCGCCGCGACGTGCTGGTCACGGCGCCCGCGGGCACGGCCCTGGCCGCGGTGGCGTCGGCGCTGGCCTCGGCGGTCGCCGGTGACGGGGGCCGGGAGCCGGCCGGCGCCCAGGTCGTGCTGTACGCGGGCGTGGAGCGGCTGGACGCGGGCCGCGCCACTCTGGGCGAGCCCCCGCTGGTCGACGGCGCCGTGCTGTCCGTGGGCGCCCCCGCCGAACCGGAACCGCACCCCGAGCTCGACGACGCCCCGACCCAGCTGCACGTGGTCGCGGGCCCGGACGCGGGCGGCGTCCACCTGCTGCACGGCGGTCAGGTCACCATCGGCCGCTCCGCCGACGCCGACGTCCCGCTGGACGACCCCGACGTCTCCCGGCTGCACTGCGCGGTCACGGTCGCCGCCGACGGCCGGGTCTCGGTCGCCGACCTGGGCTCCACCAACGGCACGGCGCTGGACGGCACGCGCGTGGGCGAGCGGCCGGTGCGGTTCGCCCCGGGGGCTCTGCTGCGGATCGGTGAATCGGCCTTGCGGCTTACGCCGTCCGGGGGACCCGGGGCCCGGGTGGAGACGACGCCCGACGGGGAGGGGTGCGTGCGGGTCGCCCCCGGGGGGTCGGCCCCCGCCGCGCGCGTGGGGTCCGACGGCACGCCCCTGGGGCATACCGGCCACGCCTACGGCCCGGCGGGCTGGGGCGCCCCGGGCGCGGCACCGGACACCCGGGAACACGGGTCCGCAGAACCGGCCGTGCCGGGGCAGGGCGGGGCGCCCCGGATCGAGAGCCGGGACGGCGGGGACACGCACGCCGGTCCCTTCGGCGTCGGCGGCGTCGGCGGGGCCTTCGCGGCCCACGGCACGGCGGACGGTCCCGCCGCGCCGGATCCGGCCCCCGGCGCCCGCAAGGCCACCCCGCTGCGCGGCACCGACGTCCCGCAGGGCGTCCGCAGGCGCGGCGGGATCGGCGCGTGGGCCCGCCGGCTGACCGGCGGACGCGGCGAGGCCGCGGGGGACCTGCGGGCGTACGACCAGCAGGACGCCGACGGGACCGTCCCGCCCGCGGCCGGCCTTCCCACCCAGCAGCCGGAGACCTGGCCGGACCCGGCGGCGCTGCTGCTCACGGCGCTGGGCCCCGGGCCACGGCTGTGGGAGCGCGGGCCGGGCCACCCGGAGACGCTCACCGTCCGGCTCGGCACCGCCGACCGGGCCGTGCCGGACGGCTCGGCGCTGCTGCCCGCCGTCCCGGTCACCGCCGACCTGCGCGAGGCCGGGGCGCTGGGCCTGGCCGGACCGCGCGCACGGCTGTCCGGGCTGGCGCGCGCGGTGCTGGCCCAGCTGGCCGCGCTGCACTCCCCCGACGACCTGGAGATCGTCCTGCTCAGCCCGGACCGCGCCCGGCCCCTGGAGGAGCGCACCGCCGAATGGTCCTGGCTCGGCTGGCTGCCCCACGTACGGCCTGGCCACGGCCAGGACTGCCGTCTGCTGCTGGCCTACGACCGCGAACAGGCGGCGGCCCGCACCGAGGAGCTCCTGCGCCGGCTGGACGACCCGGCGACCGGGTCCGCGTCCGGCACGAGGCCGGCGCCTGCGGGAGGCGGCCCCGGGCCGGCCCCCGGCACCCGCACTGGCACCGGCACCGGCACCGGCGGGCATGACGCACCGGAGCACGCGGGCGCGGCGGATCCTTCCGCCCGTACCCCGGCCTCCGACTCCCGCCGCGCGGTCCGGCGCCCCTCCTGGGCACGGGACGACGCCGGCGCGGACCGGCCCGGCGGCTTCCCCGGGCCGTACACCGTGGTCGTGGTGGACGGCGACCCCGAAGGCGCCGCCCTGCGCGAGTCGGTGGCGCGACTGGCCCTGGAAGGACCGCGGGCCGGAATCCACGTGGTGTGCCTGGCCGAGACGTCACCGGCCTCGCCCGCCTCGCCGGTGACCGACACGTACGAGGCGGCGTGCGCGGCGGCGCCGACGTTCCGCGCATGCGGGGCCGTGGCGCTGCTCAGCGGCGACGTCGCCACCGCCCTGCGGCTGATGCGCGTCGCGCGGACCGACACACCCACCGGCCCCGCCGGACCGGTGGGCCCCGGCACGGTCGCCGCCGTCGACGCGGTCTCCGCCGCCTGGGCGGAGCGGTTCGCGCGGGCGCTGGCGCCGCTGCGGCCGGACGGCACGGCCGCTGAGGCGCACGCGCGCGTGGCGGCACCGCTGCCCCAGTCGGCGCGGCTCCTGGACGAGCTGGGCCTCGCCCGGGCGACCCCGGCCTCCCTGATGGCGCGCTGGGCGGACGCCGCCGACGACAAGGAGTCGCTCGGCGGGCGGGCCTGGGCCGTGCTCGGCGCCGGGTCGCGCGGGCCGCTCTGCGCCGACCTGGTGGCCGAGGGGCCGCACCTGCTGATCGAGGGGCCGCCCGGCAGCGGCCGTACGGAGCTGCTGCGGGCCGTCGTCGCCTCGTTCGCCGCCGCCGAGCGCCCCGACCGCCTGGGCGTCGTCCTGATCGACGGCCGGGACGGCGTCGGCACCGGCGCGGCGCACGGCGACGGGCTGCGCGCCTGTACGGAGATACCGCACGTCACCACCTACCTCACGGCCAACGACCCGGTCCGCATGCGGGAGTTCGCCCAGTCCCTGAGCGCGGAACTGAAGCGGCGGGCCGAGTTGCTCGGGCGGGCCGACTTCACCGAGTGGCACACGCACCGCGAGGTCTCCGGGCGCATCGTCGCCCAGCGCACACCGGCCGGGCGGTCCGCGCCCGCCACCGGCGGGGCCGGGGACCTGGAGACCCCGCCGAGCTCCACCACGATGCGGCTGAGGCCGGGGGCGGCCGCCCGGCAACAGGTCGAGGCGGCGCCGCCGCTGCCCCGGCTGGTGGTGGTCGTGGACGACCTCGACGCGCTGGTCTCCCCCGCGCTCGGCTCACCGGGCCGGCCCGCCGCGGGCTCGGTGATACGCGCGCTGGAGGCGGTGGCCAAGGAGGGCGAGCGGCTCGGCGTCCACCTGGTGGCCGCCACCGGCCCCGGGGGCCGCACCGCGGAGTCGGAGCCGGCCCGCCGGGCCACGCTACGCGTCACCCTGGACGCTCCGGCCTCCGGCCCGGACGAACCGGCGCCGGGGCGCGGGCGGCTGGCCCACGCCGACGGGCGCATATCCGCCTTCCAGGGCGGCCGGGTGACCGGCCGCATCCCCCGCACCGCCACCCAGCGCCCCACGGTCGTGCCCCTGGACTGGCACCGCATGGGCGACCCGCCGGCCCGGCGTCCGGTTCGCGAACTGGGCAACGGACCCACGGATCTGGCCCTGCTGGCGAGCGCGGTGGAGCGGGCGGCACGGGAAGTGGCGGCCGCGGAAGTCCCGTCGCTGCTGTAGCTCCCCGCGGCGCGCATACGAGCCTGATCACGAGCCGGTCACGATCCCCCGGTCGGCACCGCAGGCGCTCTTGCCGCCGTCACGTCGCCCGGCGTAGACCGGACGCCACGGGACAGTGCTCATACGTTCAACGAAGAACGAAGAACGGGGCAGTGATGCGTAGCAACAGCAACACCATCCGGACACACAGGGCCGTCACGACATGCGCCGCTCTCCTCGCGGGAGCGCTGTTACTCACCGCCTGCGGCGGCAGCGACGACAAGAAGGACGACGGGGGCAGCAGCGACGGGCCCACCGGGAGCGGCTCCACCGTCTCGCTGCCGAAACTGAACGGCGCGAGCCTGGAGGTCGCCGCCGTCTGGACCGGCACCGAGCAGAAGAACTTCAAGCGCGTGCTCGCGGAGTTCGCCAAGCGCACGGGCGCCAAGGTCACGTTCGTCCCCGCACAGGACCCGATCATCAACTTCCTCGGTTCGAAGATCGCGGGTGGCCAGCCGCCGGACGTCGCGCTGCTGCCGCAGCCCGGCGCCATCAAGCAGGCCGTGGACAAGAAGTGGGCCAAGCCCCTCGGCGCGGACGCCGTCAAGGAGTTGCAGAAGAACTACTCGCAGGGCTGGCAGGACATCGGCAAGGTCGACGGCAAGCAGTACGGCGTGTACTACAAGGCCGCCAACAAGTCGCTGATCTGGTACAACACCCAGGCCTTCGAGAACGCGGGCGCCAAGGAGCCGAAGACCTGGCAGGAGCTGCTGACGACGGCGCAGGCCGTGTACGACTCGGGCGTGACCCCGTTCTCGGTCGGCGGCGCCGACGGCTGGACGCTCACCGACTGGTTCGAGAACGTCTACCTCTCCCAGGCGGGCCCGGAGAAGTACGACCAGCTCGCCCAGCACAAGATCAAGTGGACCGACCCCTCGGTGAAGCGGGCGCTCACCACGCTCGCCCAGGTCTGGGGCAAGAAGGACTACGTCGCGGGCGGTGCCGACGGCGCGCTGCAGACCGAGTTCCCGGCCTCCGTCACCCAGACCTTCACCGGCGGCGACCAGCCGAAGGCGGCCATGGTCTACGAGGGCGACTTCGCGCAGGTCAACATCGGTGACACCAAGGCGAAGGTGGGCACGGACGCCAAGGTCTTCCCGTTCCCGGCGGTGGGCTCGTCCGCGCCGGTGGTCTCCGGCGGTGACGCGGCGGTCATCCTGAAGGACTCCAAGGCGGCCCAGGCGCTGGCCACCTTCCTGGCCTCCCCGGACGCGGCGACGATCCAGGCCAGGCTCGGCGGCTACCTGTCCCCGAACAAGAGCGTGCCGAACTCGGCCTACCCGAACGAGGTGCAGCGCACGATCGCCAAGGCGCTGATCGCCTCCGGCGACGACTTCCGCTTCGACATGTCCGACCAGGCCCCGCAGGCCTTCGGCGGCACCCCCGGCAAGGGCGAGTGGAAGGACCTTCAGGACTTCCTGAAGAACCCGAAGGACGTGGCGGGCGCGCAGGCGAAGCTGGAGAAGGACGCGGCGGCGGCCTACGGGAACGGGAGCTGATCCGGCGATGGCGTCGGCAGCGGCGGCGGGGGCCCCACCGGGTCCCGCCGCACCCAAGAGCCGTAGGAGCGTGACCGGTACCCGCAGGACCGTGGCAGCCCTCTTCCTGCTGCCCGCCCTGGTGCTGCTCGGCGCGCTCGTGGTCTACCCGATCGGGTACTCGGTCGTCCGCAGCTTCTCCAACGCCTCCGGTGACGGCTTCGCCGGAGTCGACAACTACAAGGCGCTCTTCACCGACGACGGCATCCGCACCGCCCTGAAGAACAACATCATCTGGGTGGTGTTCGCGCCGACGGTCTCCACCGCGCTCGGTCTGGTCTTCGCGGTGCTGACCGAACGGGTGCGCTGGGGCACGGCGTTCAAGCTGGTCGTCTTCATGCCGATGGCGATCTCGATGCTGGCGGCCGGGATCATCTTCCGGCTGGTGTACGACCAGGACCCGGACAAGGGCGTCGCCAACGCGGTGTGGGTCGGCATCCACGACACCTTCGCCCAGTCGTCGGCGTTCCCGAAGGCGCACCCGGGCCGCCGGTCGCCGCTCGAGCCCGACGGGGGCGGTTTCATCACGTCGGCGCCGGTGCACACCGGCCAGGTGATCACCCTGCCGCTGGTCGGCGTGGCCCCCGACCAGATGCCGGACAGCGCCAGGAAGGCGGTGGCCGCGAAGCCGGAGCCGGGGAAGATCACCGGCACGGCCTGGCAGGACTTCACCCGCGGCAAGGGCGTCGGCAGGCCGGGCGCCCCCGATCCGTCCGAACTGGGCTACTCGGGCATGCGGATCGAGGCGGTCAGGGACGGCAAGGTGGTGGCCTCCACGAAGGCCGCCGCCGACGGCACGTTCACCCTGCCCGCGGCGGCCAACGGGGCCCGGCTGCGCTTGCCCCCCGGCAACTTCAAGGAGCCGTACAGCGGCGTGGACTGGCTCGGCCCGTCGCTGGTCACCCCGGCCATCATCGGGTCGTACGTCTGGATGTGGGCGGGCTTCGCGATGGTGCTGATCGCGGCCGGGCTCGCGGGTGTGCCCCGGGAGCTGCTGGAGGCCGCCCGGGTGGACGGGGCCAACGAGTGGCAGGTGTTCCGCAAGGTCACCGTCCCGCTGCTCGCGCCGGTCCTCGCGGTCGTCGTCGTCACCCTGATGATCAACGTCCTGAAGGTCTTCGACCTGGTCTACATCATCGCGCCGGGCTCCTCCCAGGACGACGCCGACGTGCTCGCCCTGGAGCTGTACCGCAAGGGCTTCGCGGAGGGCCAGCCGGGCATCGCGAGCGCGATCGCGGTGTTCCTGCTGCTGCTGGTGATCCCGGTGATGCTGTTCAACATCCGCCGGCTGAGGCGGGAGGTGCGGCGATGACCACGCACGCCGGGAGCATCGGTGAGACGGCGCCCGTCGAGACCGTGAAGGCCAGGCAGTCGCCGGCCTCCAGGCTCGTGGGCAAGCTCGGCGGCGGACTGGTCCGCGCCTTCCTCCTCGTCGTCGGCCTGTTCTGGCTGGTGCCCACCATCGGCCTGCTCATCTCCTCGCTGCGCGCACCGGAGGACATGAACGCGACCGGCTGGTGGCAGGTCTTCGGCAAGCCGTCCCAGCTCACCTTCGACAGCTACCAGAAACTGCTGGAGAACGGCGACATCACGGGCTCGCTGTGGAACACCGTGCTGATCACGGTCCCGGCGACGATCCTCGTCGTGGTCATCGGCTCCCTCGCGGGATACGCCTTCGCGTGGATGGAGTTCCCGGGCCGCGACTGGTGGTTCCTGGGCGTGGTCGGCCTGCTGGTGGTGCCGGTGCAGGTCGCGCTGATCCCGATCGCCGAACTGTTCGGCAAGATCGGCCTGTTCGGGACGATCCTCGGGGTGATCCTGTTCCACGTCGGTTTCGGACTGCCCTTCGCGGTGTTCCTGCTGCGGAACTTCTTCGCGGAGATCCCCCGCGAACTGCTGGAGGCGGCCCGCCTGGACGGCGCCGGCGAGCTGCGTCTGTTCTCCCAGGTGGTGATGCCGCTGGGCGGGCCGGCCATCGCCAGCCTCGGCATCTTCCAGTTCCTGTGGGTGTGGAACGACATGCTGGTCGCGCTGGTGTTCACCAAGTCGGGCAGCCAGCCGATCACGGTCGCGCTGCAGACTCAGGTACGCCAGTTCGGCAACAACATCGACGTCCTGGCACCCGGCGCGTTCATCTCCATGGTGATCCCGCTGGCCGTGTTCTTCGCTTTCCAGCGGCAGTTCGTGTCGGGCGTGATGGCGGGCGCGGTCAAGTAGGGCGCGGACGCGGTCCGTTGACGGGGCGGGCCGGTCGACCGGTCCGCCCCTTCGCGGGCACCGGGTGTCCCCCGGATGCCGCAGGAACCGTAACCAAGTCACTCCATCGGCCGTTCCCGGGCAGAACGCCCGCGCCGAACCGACCCATGGATGTCCCTTGCCCAGGTTCAGTGTCACCGTCCCCGCGTACCAGGTCCAGGCGTACCTGCCCGAGGGCCCGGACCCGGTGCCGCCGGAGGCCCGTGCGCGGGCGGTGCGCCCGCCCGGGAGGAGCCCGGGTCGCGCCCGCGCGCGCCCCGCCCGCCACCGTGCCGCAACCTTCCGGCGGCCTCCCCGTCACCGAGAGCCGCTGAACACCGTTTGCTCTTCCGGGAGTTCCCATGCCCCGGCCTGAGCCCAGGACGGCAAGGACTGGCGCCAGGACAGAGAACAGAAAGAGCAGAATGCCCCGCTTCAGCATCATCGTCCCGTCCCACGGGGTCGCCGGCCGGCTGTCCCAGGCGCTGGACTCGGTCCTCGCCCAGTCCTTCGGCGACCTGGAGCTGATCCCGGTCTGCGACGGACCCGACACCCCGGCCGCCGACGTCGCCGCCGGTTACGCCGAGCGGGACTCCCGGGTGCTTCCGGTCCACTCGCCGCCCTCGGCCGGCCGCGGCGGGGCGCGCAACACCGGGGTGCGGGCGGCGACCGGCGCGTATCTGCTCTTCCTCGACGGTGACGACGTCCTCGTGCCCGGGGCGCTGGCCACGCTCGACGCGCGGCTGGCGGAGACCGGGGACGTCGACGTGCTGTACTTCGAGCACCTGCGGACCCCCTGGTGGGAGGGCGAGCCGAGCAACCCGGTGCAGCCGCTGCTGGCGAGGGCGCCGGCGGGGGCCTTCGCGCCGGACCGGGCGCCTCAGGTCACCGGCGTCCAGCTGCCGCCGTGGAGCGCCGCCTACCGCCGTTCCTTCGTCACCGGGCGGGATCTGGCCTTCCCCGAGGGGCACTTCACGGACCTCGGCTGGGGCGGTCTGACCACGCTCGCCGCCGAGCGGGTCGCGGTACTGCGGTCGGTCCTGCTGCGGCACCGGCTGCGGCGCCAGGGCAGCCGGCTCAACCTGCCGGGGCCGCACCAGCACGACCTCCTCGACCAGGTCGAGCGGGTGCTCACCCGGGCGGCCGAGCGGGAACTGCCCGCCGAGCGGACGCGGGCGCTGTTCGAGCAGCTCTTCGCGGTCGTGCTGAAGACGGCCTCCCGGCCCGAGCGGCTGCACTCCGGGCGCCGGGCTTTCTTCCGCCGGGCGTGCCGTCTGTACCGGCGCCACCGTCCGGCCGGTTTCCGGGTGCCGGGCGGCAGCCTGGGCGTGCAGCACCGGCTGCTGGCGGCGGGGGCGTACACCGCGTTCCGCGCGCTGCGGAGCGTCAACCAGGGGATGGTGAAGGCCGTAGAGGGCGTACCGCGCCCGCGCGCGCTGCGCACGCGCCTGAGGTACGCGCGTGACCTGCGGCGCCCGCTGGACGCGAACCTGGCCGTGTACTGCGCCTACTGGGGCCGCGGTTACGCCTGCAATCCGGCCGCGATCCACGCCAAGGCCCTCGAACTCGCCCCGCACATCCGCTCGGTGTTCCTGGTCGAGCCCGGCCAGGAACACGCCATGCCCAGCGGCGTCGCCTACGCGGTGATCGGCAGCCGCCGCTACTGGGAGGTGCTGGCCCGCGCCAAGTACCTGGTCAACAACGCCAACTTCGCCGAGGGCGTCGTCAAGCGGCCGGGCAGCGTGCACCTGCAGACCCAGCACGGGACCCCGCTGAAGAAGATGGGCGTGGACCAGTCGACGTACCCGGTGGTGGCCGCGCAGACCGGCAGCTTCGCCAAGCTGCTCGGCCGGGTGGACCGCTGGGACTTCAACCTCTCCGCCAACCGCCACTCGACGCAGATGTGGGAGCGCGCCTTCCCCGGTTCGTACGAGGCGCTGGAGTACGGATATCCGCGCAACGACGTCTTCTACACGGCGACCGGCGAGGACGTCGCCCGGATCCGGCGCGAGCTGGGTGTCCCCGAGGACGCGACCGCCGTCCTGTACGCCCCCACCCACCGCGACCACCACTCCGGCTTCGAGACCGGCCTCGACCTGGAGGCCTTCTGCGAGGCGGCCGGTGACGACGTGGTCGTGCTGCTGCGCGCCCACTACTTCTACGACCGGGGTCCCGGCGGGAGCAGCGGCCGGATCATCGACGTCACCGCGCACCGCTCCTCGGAGGACGTGTGCCTGGCCGCCGACGCGCTGGTCACCGACTACTCGTCGATCATGTTCGACTACGCCAACCTGGACCGGCCGATCGTGGTGTACGCCGACGACTGGGAGGTCTACCGGGAGACCCGGGGCGTCTACTTCGACCTGATGGCCACGCCGCCCGGACCCGTCGCCCGCACGCCCGAGGAGCTGGCCCGGATCTTCCGTGACGGTTCCTACGCGGGGCCCGGGTCCAGCGAGCTGCGGGGCGCGTTCCGGCGGCGGTTCTGCGAGTTCGACGACGGCCGGGCCGCCGAGCGCGTCGTACGGCGGGTGCTGCTCGGCGAGCCGCCGGAGGCGATCCCGCCGGTGATCCCGCTCGCGGAGCGCATTCCCGCCCCCGCCGCCGCGACCCTCGTGAGGAGCTGACCCGCCGTGCCCCGCTTCAGCGTCATCGTTCCCTGTTTCAAGGTGCAGGGCTTCCTGCGCGAGTGCCTCGACTCCGTTCTGGAGCAGTGCTTCCGGGACCTGGAGCTGATCGCCGTGGACGACTGCTCGCCGGACGGCTGCGGCGCCATCCTCGACGAGTACGCGGCCCGGGACCCGCGGGTGAAGGTGCTGCACCTGCCGGAGAACGTCGGCCTCGGCCGCGCCCGCAACGCCGGACTGCCCCACGCGAGCGGCGACTTCCTCTTCTTCCTCGACAGCGACGACACCCTCACGCCCGGTGCGCTGCGCGCCGTCGCCGACCGCCTGGCGGAGTGCGGCGACCCGGACGTGCTGGTCTTCGACTACGCGCGCACCTACTGGTGGGGCGGGACGCGCCGCAACGTCCTCGCCCACCTGCTGACCGAGGCCGGACCCGGGACGTTCACGGTGGACACGTATCCGCAGATCCTCGATCTGCTGATGGTGGTGTGGAACAAGGTGTACCGGCGGGACTTCGTCGAGGAGAACGGCTTCCGGTTCCCGCCCGGCTACTACGAGGACACCCCCTGGACCTTCCCGGTCATGCTCAGCGCCGGGCGGATCGCGGCCCTGGACCGGATCTGCGTGAACTACCGCCAGCGTCGCCAGGGCAACATCCTGTCCACCACCAGCCGCAAGCACTTCGACATCCACGACCAGTACGAGCGGGTCTTCGCGTTCGTCGACGCCCATCCCCGCCTCGCGGCCTGGCGGCCCTACCTGCACCGCAAGATGGGCTTGCACTGCCTGGACATCCTGGCCAAACCGGACCGGCTGCCACCCGGTGACAAGGCGGAGTTCTTCCGGCGTACGGCCCGGATGTTCGCCGCGCACCGGCCCGAGGGCGCCCGGGTCGACGGGGAGGTCCGCCCGCTGACCGGGAGCTACGCGATGTACCAGGTCAGGCGGCAGGCCGGGCGGGCCGGACGGGAGCTCGGACGGCGCGGGCTCCAGGCGCGCAAGACGGTGGCCGGGCGGGCCGGGCGGGGGCTGGCCGGGCTGCACGCCCGCCGCCCGCTGGACGCGGACCTCGCCGTGTACTCGGCGTTCTCCCACAAGGGGATGCTCGGCGACCCGGCGGCCGTGTACCGCGCGGCCCGCGAGATCGCCCCGCACATCCGGGGGGTGTGGGTGGTCAGGGACGCGGAGGAGGCCCGGCGCCTGCCCCCGGACGTCCCGTACGTGCTCGTCGGCTCCCCCCGCTACCTGGACGTCACCGCGCGGGCGAGGTTCTTCGTCAACAACGTGAACTGGCCCGGCACCGTGGTCAAGCGTCCCGGCAGCGTGTTCGTCCAGACCCACCAGGGCACCCCCCTCAAGTACATGGGCGCCGATCTGCTGGGCAAGCCCGGTGCCCGGCACGGCTTCGACGTGCCGCAGATGCTGCGCCGGGCCGACCGCTGGGACTACAGCCTGGTCGCCAACCGCCACTCCGAGCTGGTGTGGGAGCGGGCCTACCCCTGCCACTTCACCTCGGTCCGCACCGGCAGCCCGCGCAACGACGCCCTCGTGACCGGAACGCCCGGCGGCGGGGCCGGGTTCCGGGCCCGGCACGGCATCCCCGAGGACCACACGGTCGTGCTGTACGCGCCGACCCGCCGCGACTACCGCCGGGGCGGCCACGTCGACCGCCTGGACCTGGCCCGGTTCGCCGCCGGCCTCGGCGAGGGCCACACCCTCGTGGTCCGGCTGCACCCCGCCCTCGCCACGGGTCCCGCGCGCGGGCTGGGACTCGCCGAACTGCACCGGCGGGGCGTGCTGGTGGACGCCACGGACGAACCCCACGTGGAGGAGGTCATGCTCGCCTCCGACGCGCTGGTCACCGACTACTCGGCCCTGATGTTCGACTACGCCAACCTGGACCGGCCGATCGTCGTGCACGCCGACGACTGGCCGGCGTACGTGGCGAGCCGGGGCGCCTACCTCGACATCACGGCGGAGGCGCCGGGTCACGTGTCGCGGTCCTACCGGGAGCTGGCGTGGCTGTTCGCGTCGGGGGCGTGGCGGGACGAGGAGTCGGCGCGGCTGCGGGCGGACTTCCGGGCCCGGTTCTGCGAGTTCGACGACGGCCGGGCCGCCGAGCGGGTGGTGCGGACGCTGATGCTGGGCGAGCCGATGCCCGAGCCGGAGACCGCCCTGGTGCCCGGTCCGGCCGCCGGCCACGACCTGCTCACCTCGACATGAGGCCACGTACCTGGGTGCTGGTCCTGGGCGCCGTGTTCGCGCTGTGCCAGCTCGCCGGCGTCACCGGCCGGGACACACCCGACTCGAAGAACTACGTCTCCTACGCGCTGGGGCTGCGCGGCGACGACAAGCGCGCCGCCGCGGACGCCACCATCGACTGGGTGTGCGAGGGCCGGGCGTCCCTGGCGCGCCGGGGCCAGAGCGTGGACGTGGTGCGCTACCACCGGCCGGACCCCACCGCGCAGGTGTTCGCGGAGTGCCGGGCCGAGGAGTGGCGGCCGGTGGACCGGCGGCTGCGGGCCGGGCAGACCGACGGGCACGTCGTGCCGTTCGTGGGTGAGCGGCTGCGCCGGTTCTTCGAGGCGCGGCCCGGCTATCCGGTGTTCCTGGTGCCGTTCGTCACGGTGTTCGGGGTGACCTGGGGGGTATGGGCGGCGAGTGTCGTCGTCACGGTCGCGGGCGGGGCGCTCGTCTTCCTGATCCTGCGCACCCTGTCCGTGCCCGTGCCGCTGGCGCTGACCGGTCAGGTGCTGTTCTACGTGCTGCCGTGCGGTGCGACCGCGATGCGCCCGATGACCGAGGGCCTGCTGCTGGCGCTGAGCCTGGCCGGGTTGTGGGGCTGTGCGCTGGCCCTGACCGGCCGGGCCCGGGCCGGTGTGGCGCTGGTCGCGGGTGCCCTGCTCGCGCTGTTCTGGGTGAAGCACTCGCAGGCGCTGTTCCTCGGGACGTGCCTGGCGGTCGCGAGCGCGGCGGTCGCGGTACGGCGCCGGCGGCTCGGGCGGGCTCCCGGGCGCGGGGTGACGGCGATCGCCGTCGTGGGCTGCTGTGCCGCCGTGGGGACGGTGCTGCTGGCCGGGCTGCTGCACTACCCGTCCGAGTCGGAGAGTCTGCAGGACCTGCTCACCGGCCACTTCTCCCGGCCGGACCGGGTGCGCCCGTGGCGGGACCTGGAGCATCTGGAGGCCGGCTTCTGGCTGGAGTGGATCCGGCGGCAGCTGTGGCAGCCGCTGTTCCTGGCGGCGCTGGCGGCCGGGGTGCGGGGCGCGGTGCGGCGGCGCGCGTTCGGCTGCTTCCTGGTGGCGGCCGCGGGTACCGGGATCCTCACCCAGGCCGCGCACCCGGACATCAACATCTGGGGCGACCGGCTGATCGTGCTGGCCTGGCTGCTGCCGGTGGTCGGGGTGCCGCTGCTGCTGGAACCCCTCGTCCGGCGTGCGCTGCCGGTGCCCGCGCAGGGGCACGCCGGACGAGGGGTTCACTCGATGAGGTGAGCGAGCGCGTTGACCGTGCCGCTCTCGTCACTCGACGACGAGGTCGACCTCGATGTTGCCGCGGGTGGCGTTGGAGTAGGGGCAGACCTGGTGGGCGGATTCCACCAGCTTGCGGCCGGTCGCCTCGTCCACGGTCTCGGGCAGCTCCACGCGCAGCGTCACCTTCAGGCCGAAGCCCTCGCCCTGCTTGCCGATGCCGACCTCGGCGGTCACCGCGGCGTCGCTGACGTCCACCTTCGCCTGGCGGCCGACCAGTCCGAGGGCGCTGCCGAAGCAGGCGGCGTAGCCTGCGGCGAACAGCTGCTCGGGGTTGGTGCCCTCGCCGTTGCCGCCCAGCTCCACCGGCGGGGCCAGCTTGAGGTCGATCTTGCCGTCGGAGGAGACGGCACGACCGTCGCGGCCGTGGGTGGCGGTGGCGACAGCGGTGTAGAGCGCGTCCATGGATGACCATCCCTCTCGAAGTCACGTTCCGGCGGCTCCTTGGCGGGCCGCCTCACGACCACAAGTAGAGCACACAATTTAGTTGTGCACAACTAAATGGCTCCCAAGAGCTATCCTGGAGCCATGACCGCCACCCCGTCCCCCGTTCCCACCCCGGCCCCCGAGGCCGAATGGCTCCGTCTGGACCGCCAGATCTGCTTCTCCCTGCACGCCGCGTCCCGCGCCTTCAACGGCGTCTACCGCGTGGTCCTCAAGGACCTCGGTCTCACCTACCCGCAGTACCTGGTGATGCTGGTGCTGTGGGAACACGGCGACCTGCCGGTCAAGAAGCTGGGCGAACACCTGCGCCTGGACTCCGGCACGCTCTCCCCGCTGGTCAAGCGGCTGGAGGCGGCCGGCCTGGTCCGCCGGGAGCGCAGCGTCCGCGACGAGCGCTCGGTGGAGGTGCGGCTGACCGAGGAGGGCGCCGCGCTGCGCGAGCGGGCCTTGCAGGTGCCGCGCCGCATCGCCGAGGCGACCGGCTTCGACCTGGAGGAGATCGGCGAGCTGCGCACCCGCCTCGACCGGCTCACCACCGCTCTGGACGCAGCCGCACCGGACGGAACAGGCTGCCTGTAGCCAGGGTCCTGCGCACGTAGAGCCGCAGCACCACACCGTCGCGCGCCCGCTCCTCCCGCAGCGCGAACCGGTCCTGTACGACGGCCAGTTTCGCCCGGTCGGTGGGGTCGCCCGGGTACCGGGACGAGCGGACGAAGCGCCGCTCGGCGACGATCCACACCCGGTCGAGCCCGGCCAGCCTGCGGCGCAGCAGCTCCGGGCCCACCTCACGCCCGTACAGCGTGCCGGACGCGGGCGCGTCCGCCGCCAGCGCCACGTCCCGGATGCCGCGGAAGCCCGCCGGGTAGGCCAGCGCCGTGCTGCGCGCGTGTGACGGCAGGAAGAGCACGGGGTCGCCGGGGCGCAGTTCGCGGGCGACGTCCGTGGACATGGCGGCGAGGTTGTCGGGGCGGTGGTCCGGGGAGCGGTCCTGGCGGAGCAGCGGGAGCTGGTGGACGAAGGCGAGGGCGACGGCGAGGACACCGGCGAGGGTGAGGAGGGGCCCGCGGACACGCGGGTTCGCCAGGCGGGCGCGCGCCCGCGGTCCGGCCGCGCGGCCGGCGCGTCCCAGCAGTCCGGCCACCCGGTCCGCCCCGGCCGCCACCAGCAGCGGCGCTCCCGCGAGCGCGTAGAGCACGTACCGGTCGACGTACAGCGGCGTCAGCAGCGAGGCCGGCATCAGGACCGCCGGGGGCACCACCGCCAGCGGCAGCGCCACGCCCGCGCACGTCACCTCCCCGCGGCCGCCCACGAGCCGCGTCAGCCCGAGGGCCGCCAGGGCCAGGCAGGTCCCGTACACGCCGGAGGTCGGTCCCACGAACTCCCGCAGCAGCGCGCCCGCGGTCTCCATCGTCGGCTCCCGCACCCAGGCGAGCTGCGCGGACTGGGCGTGCGAGACCACCACCATCGGCAGCAGCGCCAGCGTCACGGCCGCGGCCGCGCGGCCCCACGCCCACCACACCCTCGCCGGCACCCGGGCCAGCGCGAGCGTCCCGGCGTGGGCGAGCAGCAGCAGGACGGCGAGTTCGTGCAGCCAGCAGGTGACGCCGAGGACCGCGCCGTACGCCCACCAGCTCCGGCCGCCGGCCGGCACCGCCCGCACCAGGAGCAGGGTGGCCCCCGCCGCGCCGGCCGCGACCAGGGCGTAGGAGCGGCCCTCCTGTGCGTAGTGCCCGACCATCGGCGTGACCGCGTACAGCAGCCCGGCCCACAGTCCGACGCGGGGCCGGGCCAGCCGGGTGCCGAGCGCGGCCACCAGGCCGGTGGCCAGTGCCGCCGCGCACACCGACGGCAGCCGGAGCAGGACCTCGCCGGGGTGGAGGGCGAGGACGGCGTGCATGAGCAGGTAGTAGAGGCCGTGCACCGCGTCGACCTCGTGCAGCAGGCGCCAGATCTGCGGCACCGTGCGGCGTGCCACCTGGAAGGTGACCGCCTCGTCGCGCCATATGCCGCCGCGGTCGAGCCCCCACAGTCCGAGCACGAGCATCACGGCCGTGGGGACGGCCACCGCCGCCCCGCGACGGACGCGGCTCGGCTCAGGGTCGACGAGGGGACGAAAGTTCACCACGGCCCGATCTTTTGCGATTAGCCAATGTTTGGTGAGGATTGACGGCGTATCGGCACGGATACTCCATCCTCGCGGCTTACGCTGCCAGGGATGAACCGCCGCCTGCTCTCCCTCGCCGTCGTCTGGCTGACCACCCGTGCCGCGATGCTGTGGCTGCTCGCCCACAACTCCGCCACCCTCCTGGGGCGGGGTTCGGTGGCGCGCGAGGTGTGGCGGCTGTACTTCAACTGGTACGAGACCCTGTCCCGGGGCGCCTTCCCGGCACACGACACACTGTGGCAGTACCCGCCGGGGGCGGGCGTGGTGCTGCTGGCGCCGGGGCTGCTGCCCGGGCTGACCTATTTCCAGGCGTTCGTCGTCCTGACGCTCGCCGCCGACGCGCTGATCGCACTGGCGCTGGCCCGCGCGGGCACCCGGCCGGGGCGCAGCCTGCGCGGGGCGGCGCTGTGGACCGGCGCCCTGCCGCTGCTGCTGCACGTGCCGCTCGCCCGGTACGACGTGCAGGTCACGGCGTTCGCCGTCATCTCCCTGTTGACGTTGTCGCGTTCCCCGCGCGTGGGCGGGGTGTGCGCGGCGCTGGGCGGGCTGGTGAAGGTGTGGCCGGCGCTGGTGCTGCTCGGGGTGCCCAAGGGGCGTGCGGCACGGTCGGCGTGGACGTGGGCGGCGGGTGCGGGGGCGGTCCTCTTCGGCATCCTCGCCGCGCTGTTCGACAATCCGCTGGCCTTCGCACGCCAGCAGGGGAACCGGGGCGTCCAGATCGAGTCCCTGGGCGGGACCGCGCTCAGCCTCGCCACCCATGCGGGCTGGCCCGGCCGGGCCCGCTACCGGTACGGCGCGGTCGAGCTGCTCGGCCCGCACGTCTCCGCCGTCGCCACCGCCTCCCTCGCGCTCACGGCGGCCGCGTTCGCGCTGCTGGTGCTGTGGCGGGTGCGGGCCCGGCACTGGACCGAGGCGACGCCCTACGACGCCGCGCTGTGCGCCGTACTGCTGTTCACCGTCACCAGCCGTGTCATCAGCCCCCAGTACATGATCTGGCTGATCGGGCTGGCGGCCGTCTGCCTCACCTCCCGGCACACCGTCCAAGGACCGGTGGCCGCGCTGGTGGTGGCGGCGAGCGCGGTCAGCGCCGTCGCCTATCCCGTGTTCTACCGCGAGGTCATGGGCTGCACCTGGCCGGGCTGCCTGCTGATGCTGCTGCGCAACGGGCTCCTCGCGACGGCCGCCGTGCTCTCCTTCACCCGGCTGTGGCGCTCCACCCGGCTCCCGGTCGCGAAGACCGCGCCCGTGCGTGAACCCCGCCCCTCCTCGGGCCGCTTGCCGCACCGCGCGCTGAGCCCCCGCTGACGAGGGGACCGCCGCACATGACCTGGTTGATCACCGGCGGGGCCGGCTACGTCGGGGCGCACGTCGTGCGGGCGATGACGCGGGCGGGGGAAGAGGCCGTGGTGTACGACGACCTGTCCGCCGGCATCGCCGACCGCCTCCCGGAAGGGGTCCCGCTGGTGACGGGCTCCACGCTGGACGGGGCCCGGCTGGCGCGCACACTGGCCGAGCACTCCGTCACCGGTGTCGTCCACCTCGCGGCCAAGAAGCAGGTGGGCGAGTCGGTGGACCGCCCGCTGCACTACTACCGGCAGAACGTGGAGGGCCTGCGGGTCCTGCTGGAGGCGGTGACGGCGGCCGGTGTCGCGTCCTTCGTGTTCTCGTCCTCGGCGGCGGTGTACGGCATGCCGGACGCCGCGCGCCACGGGGATCCGGTGACCGAGGAGACGCCGTGCGCGCCGCTGTCCCCGTACGGCGAGACCAAGCTGGCCGGCGAGTGGATGGTGCGGGCGACGGGCCGGGCCACGGGGCTGTCCACGGCATCGCTGCGCTACTTCAACGTGGCGGGCGCGGCCGCCCCGGAACTCGCGGACACGGGCGTCTTCAACCTCATCCCCATGGTCTTCGAGAAGCTCATCGAGAACGCCTCGCCGCGCATCTTCGGCGACGACTACCCCACCCCGGACGGCACCTGCGTGCGCGACTACATCCACGTGGTGGACCTGGCCGAGGCCCATGTGGCCACCGCCCGTGCCCTGCGGTCCTCCCCCGGCATCAACCTGACCTTCAACATCGGCCGCGGGGAAGGGGTGTCGGTCCGCGAGATGATCGACCGCATCAACGCGGTCACGGGTTACAACCGCCCCCCGACCGTCGCCCCCCGCCGCCCCGGCGACCCCGCCCGCGTCGTCGCCTCCGCCGACCGCATCGCCGTCGAACTCGGCTGGCAGGCCGAGTACGACGTCGAGGACATGATCACCTCGGCCTGGGAGGGCTGGCTGCGCCACCATCCGGAGGCGGCCCGCTCCTGACGGGCCCGGGCGGCCGGACGGTCGCCGCCCGGGTGCGTCAGAGCGCCTTCAGGGCCGCCGCCGTCGCCTTGGCCAGTGCGGGCAGGTAGCCCTTGGGCGGCTTCGGGTCGCGGATCACGACGGAGCGCCAGTACAGGGGGCCGGAGATCAGGTCGAGGGCCAGTTCGTCGTCGACGCCCGCGCGGAGTTCACCGCGCTGCTCGGCCGCTGCGACGATCTTGCTGGCGACGCCCTCCTGACCGTCCCGCAGGGCCTTCTGCAGGGCTTCGGCGATCTCGGGGTTGCGGGCCGCCTCGGCCTGGAGGTCGGGGATGACCTGCGAGGCGACGGGGTGGCGCAGCGCGCGGGAGGTCAGCTCGTACAGCAGCCGCAGGTCGCCCTCCAGGGAGCCGGTGTCCGGCACGGGCAGGCCCAGCACGGCGAGCGCCGAGACGACGTCGAGGACGAGGTGCAGCTTGGAGCGCCAGCGGCGGTAGACGGCGGTCTTGCCGACGCCGGCGCGGCGCGCGATGCCCTCGATGGACATGCGCGCGTAGCCGCTGGCCGCCAGTTCCTCGAAGACGGCCGCCCGGATCGCCTCGGTCACGTCCTGTCGGAGCACGGCGGCCCCGGCGGGGGTCCGTCGGCGCGGACGCGTCTGGGGCTCGTCGGCGTTCGTCGTCATGAGGTCCAGCATAGGGCGTTGCGACGAAACGGTTGCGTTCCGACGTCGATTGGCCCTACTCTCACGTTGCGACGATACGGTCCCGTCCCGACGTAAGAAAACGTGAAGAGAAGCGTAAGCAAACGCCCGGTGACGCGGACCCGGCGGCAGCCCGGACGCACGCAGCCCCCTCCCCCCGAACGAAAGCAGCGGATGTGAGCCAGGTTCTCCACACACCGCCCGCGACCCCGGTCCCGGCCGACGACGACCTCGCGGCCCTGGCCGCCCGGCACGGCCTCACGGTCAGCGGCGCCCGCCCCTCCCTGCCCGAGTACGTCCGCCAGCTCTGGGCCCGGCGCCACTTCATCGGCGCCTTCGCCACCGCCAAGCTCACCGCCCAGTACAGCCAGGCGAAGCTCGGCCAGGTCTGGCAGGTCATGACCCCGCTGCTCAACGCGGCGGTCTACTACTTCATCTTCGGCGTGCTCCTGGGGACCAAGCACGGCGTCCCGGACTACATCCCGTTCCTGGTCACGGGCGTGTTCATCTGGACGTTCACGCAGAGCTCGATCATGGCCGGCACCCGGGCCATCTCCGGCAACCTCGGCCTCGTCCGGGCACTGCACTTCCCGCGCGCCGCGCTGCCGATCTCCTTCTGCCTCCAGCAGCTCCAGCAGCTGCTGTTCTCGATGGCCGCGCTGATCGTCATCCTGCTGTGCTTCGGCGTCCCGGTCTCCGTCTCCTGGCTGCTGGCGCTCCCGGCGCTGTTCCTTCAGTTCACGTTCAACGCGGGCGTGTCGATGATCATGGCCCGGATGGGGGCGAAGACCCCGGACATCGCCCAGCTGATGCCGTTCGTGCTGCGCACCTGGATGTACGTGTCCGGCGTGATGTGGAGCATCGACAAGCTCACCGAGAAAGACCACCTGCCGCACCTCGTGACGGTCCTGCTGGAGACCAACCCCGCCGCGGTCTACATCGACCTGATGCGCTTCGCGCTGATCGACAGCTTCCACGCCCACCAGCTGCCCCCGCACGTGTGGGCGGCGGCCACGGGCTGGGCCCTGCTCGCCGGAGCCGGCGGCTTCATCTACTTCTGGAAGGCTGAGGAGACGTACGGCCGTGGCTGACAACGTGAACGACACCCGCATCCCCACCGTCATCGCCGACGAGGTCGACATCGTCTACCGGGTCAACGGCACCGGCGCCGGACGCGGCACCGCCACCGCCGCCCTCAACCGCATGCTGCGCCGCAAGCAGGCCGAGAAGGCGGCGGGCGTGCGCACGGTGCACGCGGTCAAGAAGGTCTCGTTCGTCGCCTACCGCGGCGAGGCGATCGGGCTCATCGGCACCAACGGCTCCGGCAAGTCGACGCTGCTGAAGGCGGTGGCCGGCCTGCTCCCGGTGGAGAGCGGCCACATCTACACCGACGGCCAGCCCTCCCTGCTCGGCGTCAACGCCGCCCTGATGAACGACCTGACCGGCGAGCGCAACGTCCACCTCGGCGGGCTCGCCATGGGGATGTCCCGCGAGCAGGTCAAGGAGCGGTACGAGGAGATCGTCGAGTTCTCCGGCATCAACGAGAAGGGCGACTTCATCACCCTCCCGATGCGCACCTACTCCTCCGGCATGGCCGCCCGGCTGCGCTTCTCCATCGCCGCCGCCAAGGACCACGACGTGCTGCTGATCGACGAGGCACTGGCCACGGGCGACCGCTCCTTCCAGAAGCGTTCCGAGGAACGCATCCGCGAGCTGCGCCGGCACGCGGGCACCGTGTTCCTGGTCAGCCACAACAACAAGTCGATCCGCGACACCTGCGACCGGGTGCTGTGGCTGGAGCGCGGCGAGCTCCGCATGGACGGGCCGACGGAGGAGGTCCTCCAGGCGTACGAGGCCTTCACCGGCGACAAGAAGCCCAAGGCCGCCCCGAAGAAGAAGCCCCGGCCGGAGCCCCTGCCGGCCGCCTAGGGTCTTTCGTTCGGATCATGCCGGCCCCCCGCGAGCCCGGCATGATCCGAACGGGAGGCCCTGGCCGGGCCTCCCCCGGTCGGCGCAGCCGGGGCCGCGCCTTTCGTCCCGTCGGTGACACCATGAGCTGAAAGGTGCGACCCCGCTGACGTCGAGGCGAAGGAGTCCCCCGCGATGCCCGAGCTCAGCGTCATCGTCCACGGGCCGAACACCCAGGGACACCTGACGGAACTCCTCGACTCCCTGGACGCCCACCCGCTGCCGGACGCCGAGGTGATCGTGGCCGCGGTCGGCGACTGGGCCCGGGAGACGGCCGAGGGCCACGCGCCGGAGACGGTGGTGCTGCCCCTGCCGGCCGGCACGGGTGCCGCGGCGGCCCGGGCGGCGGGCGCGGCCCGGGCCTCCGGACGCTGGCTGCACTTCGTCCACGCCAAGGACGGCCTGCCCGCCGGTGCCCCCCGCACGGTCGCCGAGCGCGTCACCGAACTCCCCGACGAGGTCGACGTCCTGCTCTTCGACCACGTCACCAGCACCTGGCAGACCTCCGGCAGGCCCTCCGGCGGCGGACACCTCCTGGCCCGGACGGGCCGCGCCGAGCTGCCGCTGGACGAGGCCCCCCACCTGCTGCGCCTGACCCCGCTGCTCGGCAACCGCGCCCTGCGCGCCGACTTCTGGCGGGCCCACCAGGACCGGCTCGGCACCGACGACGAACCCTGCGCGGCGTACGCGGCGCTGCTGCACGCCGGACGGATCGCCTGCCTGAACCAGGTGGCGTACGAGGACCGCCGGCTGCGCGCCGAGAGCCTGCCCCCCGCCGCGCCCGAGGACCGCTACGCCCTCGTCGACCGCTACGAGACGCTGCTGCCCCTGGCCAGGGACCGCCCCGCCACGCGCGCGGTCCTCTACGACCTCATGGTCCGCGACCTGCTGCGCACCTTCGCCCGCGAGGACCTGCCCGAGCCGGTGGCACGGGAGTTCTTCCGCCGGGCCTCCCTGGCGGCGGTCCGCTGGCGCACACCGGAGCACCGCCGCCCGGCCGGTCTCGAGGGCGTCCGCCGCGCCCTGCTCGAGGAGGGCGCCTACACCCGCTACCGCGCCTTCCAGGCCGCCAACCGCACCCGCCGCGCGGCGAGGGCGACGCTGCGGACCCGCCGGCGGCAACTGGACGCCCGGCTCCGCGACCACCGGTACCGCCGGGCCCTCGGCCGCCCGGTCGACCCCTGCCTCGCGGTGTTCGCCGCCTACTGGGACCGGGGGGTGGCCTGCAACCCGGCCGCGATCGCCGCGAAGCTCGCCGAACTCGCCCCCCACATCCACCCGGTGTGGGTGGTGACCAAGGAGAACGTGCCGCTCCTGCCGCCCGGTACCGACCACGTCGTCCCCGGCACCCGCCGCTACTGGGAGGTGCTGGCCACGGCCAAGTACCTCACCAACAACGTCAACTTCCCGGGCGCGGTGGTCAAACGGCCGGGCGCCGTCCACCTCCAGACCCACCACGGCACCCCGCTCAAACGCATGGGCCTGGACCAGATGAAGCACCCGGCCGCCGCCCAGGGCATGAACTTCGCCGCGCTGCTGGACCGCGTCGACAAGTGGGACTACAGCATCTCCGCCAACAGCCACTCCACCCGCATGTGGGAGCGCGCCTACCCGTCCCGCTACACGTCCCTCGACTACGGCTATCCGCGCAACGACGTCTTCCACACCTGCGACGCCGAGGGGGTGCGCGCCGTCCGCGACCGCCTGGGCATCGCCCCCGGCCGGCGGGCCGTCCTGTACGCCCCGACCCACCGCGACTACGAGGCCGGCTGGACCCCCCGCCTGGACCTGGCGGCCCTCGCCGACCGGCTCGGCGAGGACACCGTCCTGCTGGTGCGCGGCCACTACTTCTACGGCGGCTCGGCCTCCCCCCTGGCAGGCCTGCGCCGCACCGGAAGGGTCGTCGACGTCTCGGCGTACGACCCGGTCGAGGACCTGTGCCTGGCGGCGGACGCCCTGGTCACGGACTACTCGTCCCTCATGTTCGACTACGCGGGCCTCGACCGCCCGATCGTGGTCTACGCCGACGACTGGGAGACGTACGCGACGACCCGCGGTGTCTACTTCGACCTGCTGGCCGAACCGCCGGGCCAGGTGGCCCGCACCCAGGAGGAACTGACGGAGATCCTCACCACGGGCGCCTGGCGGGACGAGGGCGCGGCGAAGGCGCGGGCCGCCTTCCGGCGCCGTTTCTGCGAGTACGACGACGGGCGCGCCGCCGAGCGGGTCGTGCGGCGGGTCTTCCTCGGCGAGAGCCCGGAATCGCTGCCGCCGGTGATCCCCGTCGAGGAACGCACACCGGCGCCGACCCCCGAGGAGGCGGCTTCATGACCCCCGTTGTCCCCCGGTACCCCGGCTCCCCCGACGTCACGGTGACGGTGATCGTCCACAACGACGCGGCACGCCTGCCCCGGGCGGTCGCCTCGCTGCGCCGGCAGACCCACGCCGGCATCGAGATCATCATCAGCGACGACCACTCGACCGACGACACCCCGGCGGTGGCACGGCGGCTGGCGGCCGAGGACCCCCGTATCCGCTGCCTCCGGCTGCCGGAGAACAGCGGTGGCTGCAGCGCCCCGCGCAACCGCGCCCTGGAGATCGCCCGGGCGCCGTACCTGATGTTCCTGGACAGCGACGACGAACTGCCCGCGAACGCCGTCGAACTGCTCCTGTCCGCGCACCGCGAGCGCGAGATCGACTTCGCGATGGGCGCGGTGCTCCGCATACGGGTGGACAACGGCCGCCGCTCGACCTGGATGCCGCACCTGGTGGCCGAGCGCCGCACGGTGCGCGGCATCGAGACCGACCCCCGCCTCCTGTTCGAGCACCTGGCGACCAGCAAGATGTACGCCCGCTCCTTCCTGGACCGCCACGGCCTGCGCTTCCCCGAGGGCATCCACTACGAGGACCAGTTGTTCTCGGCGCAGGCGTACTGCCTGGCGAAGTCGTTCACGATCATCCCGCAGCCGGTCTACCACTGGTACGTCGACCCGTACGCGGGCGCCGGCCCGGCCTCGATCTCGAACCAGCGGCACAGACTCACCAACGTCCGCGACCGCGTCCACGTCCAGCGCCTGATCGACGAGTTCCTCACCGAGAGCGGACACGAGTCGCTGCGCGAGGACAAGGACTACAAGTTCCTCAAGCACGACTTCCGGATGTACGCCGGGGACCTGCCGTACCGGGACGAGGAGTGGCTGGCGGCCTTCGCCCGGATCGTCACGCCGTACCTCGACTCGCTCGAGCCCGGCGCGTACGCCCGCCTCCCGCGCCCGGAGCGCGTCGTCGTCCAGCTGGTCCGCGACGGCCGCCTGTCCGAGGCCCGGGAAGCGGCCCGCGGCCTGGGCCACGCGGTCGCGCCGAGACAGGTGACCCCCGGCCCCGAGGGGGACGCCACCTACTGGGGCGACCGCGTCCCGGGGGCGATCTGGGCCCGCCGTGAACTGGACGTCACCGATCTGGAGCTGGACACGCGTCCCTTCCCCAGCGCCCTGTTCCGCCACGAGATCACGGAGCTCGCCCCCGGCCCCGGCGCCTCGCTCGACCTGACGATCCGCAGTTACGACCCGGGGCTGCGGCTCCCCGTCGGCCCGCAGCGCGCCGCCCTCCTGCTCAGCCCGGGCCGACGCCGGCTCACCCTCCCCTTCCGCCTCGACCCGGTGCGCCCCGGAGTCTTCCAGGGACGGGTCCGCCTCGACCTCGCCGCCGCGCCGCTGCCCCTGCACGGTTTCGACGGCATCCGCCACCCCGTGCTCCGCATCGGACAGCAGGGCCTCGCCCACACCGGAGTCCTGCTGGCTCCCCCCGCCTTTCCGTCCCTGACCACCCGTACCGCCCACCACCGTGTGACGGTGGAACCGGAGGGCCGCAACCCGGGCCGCCTCCAGGTGCGCTGGCGGCCGGCCGGCGTCACCGCTCACCTGATCCGCCCGGTCGCCCGCCGGATGGCCCGCCCTACGGTGCGACGGGCGGCGCGGCTGGTGGCCGGCGTGCTGCGGTAGACCCGGCCGGCCCGTGCGGCGCCGTGGCCCCCGGTTCCGGGGCGGGACGCCACAGCCGGTCGAGTGCCAGCGGCACGCCGATCACGGGGATCAGCCATACCGGGACGTACAAGCGGTCCCCTTCGGCCGCGAGCGGGTGCACCACGGTCGTCGCGAATCCGGTGAGGCCCACGGCGATCACGCACAGGGCGACCGGCACCGAGCGCCGCCACACGCCCCAGGCCCCCACCGCGAGCAGGAAGAGCAGCGCGGGGGCGAGGGCCTCCCGCTGGAGCCACTGCCACCAGTACTGGTGGTCGAGGCGGGCGAGGGCCCGCCACGGGTCGGCGATCTCGGGGCGGGTCCAGTGCAGGGTGAAGGTGTCCTGGAGCGAGTCGGTGATGCCGGGCAGGCCGAGGATGCCGCTCAGGGCCAGCGCGGCCAGTGTGCCGCCCGCCGAGAGCCCGGCCAGCCAGCCGGTGCCGCGGTGGCGGGTGCGGGGGACGAAGAGCAGCGAGGCGCAGGCGGCGGCCGCCAGGAAGAGGGCCGCCGGCAGGAAGCCGGCGTACTTGACCGCGAGTCCGAGCGCGAAGGCGCCGGTGAACAGCACGGCTCCGGGCAGGACGCGGCGCTGGAGCAGCCACACCGAGGCGAGCAGCAGCGCGGTCAGCAGGGCGAGGGCCGGCCCCTCGGTGAGCGGCCGGCCGCCCCAGGAGGCGAGCGGAGTCACGTAGCAGAGGACCTGGCCGAGCACGGCGGCGGGAGGCGGCGCCCGCAGTGCGCGCAGCAGCAGGTGCACGAGGTATCCGGCGAGCGTGGTGCAGGCGAGCGCGACCAGGGTGAGTCCGGGCTTGGCGCCGAGCAGCGCCACGAAGGGGGCGGCGAGCAGCGGGTACGCGGGGCGGGTGGCGAAGATCTTCTCGTAGCGCGGGTCGGTGGGCGTGAGCCCGCCCGCGTACTTCTTCTCGCACGCGGCCGCGTACTGCGCCTCGCGGCCCGGTCCGCGGAAGTGGAGCTGGTCGAGCATCCGGTTGCGGTGGACGAGCCTGGCCGTGTCCTCGCAGTAGGCGGCGACGGCCTTGCGGGTGGCCGTGGGCCGGGAGTCGCCGAGGAACTCGTACGCCTGGCGGGCGTAGCGGTAGGAGTCGTTGGAGAAGCGGGTCGCCGGGTAGCCGAAGACGTGCAGCAGCACGAAGGCCGCCGCGACGAGCGCCGGGACCGCCCGGTGGTGCGCTGTCACACGGCAGACCTTAGCCCGAAATGTCCCGATGAGTGGGGGGCGCCCCGAGCCGGTTCCGGCTCGGGCTCCCGCGGGCCCGGCGGGCTGCGGCGCCTGCCAGGCCTGGTGCGGGGACGGTTC